>DATBHW010000047.1 GCA_036557285.1 Ktedonobacterales bacterium | reverse complement strand
CCCCATCACGTGGGGGAAGCAAGGTGTACCCGTGATCTGCACGCAGAGGAGGAGCAGGCGAGATGGCCACCCAGGTTGAGAAACGTACGGTCTATGCGGCGGGGCTCGTGCAGGGCATTGCCCTGGTTACCTTCCCGGCGGCGAGCACGATCTTTACTGCCCCGGACAAGTACCATCTGTCTCACACCCAATACGGGACGCTCTTTCTGCCGTTGGTGATCACGTCGATCAGCACCTCGCTGCTTGGAACCGGTTTGACTGGCCGTTTCGGCAGGAAGCGCGTCTACCTGCTGGGCTTGGTGGCCGATCTGGTCTCCATGCTCCTGCTGATCGCGAGCCGAGTGGTGATGACCGATCAGACCGTTGCCGTCCCCCTCTTACTGGCGGCTACCGCCTGCGTGGGGGTTGGTTTCGGCCTGACTGTGCCTGCACTCAATACCTTGACGGCCGCATTCTCCCCGGAGGCCGTTGACCGATCGGTGCTCGTGCTCAATGCGCTGCTCGGGCTCGGGACGGCCCTGGCGCCTGTCTTCGTCGCGATCTTTGGGGGCCTGGGGTTCTGGGAAGGGCTTCCGCTGCTGGTAGCGCTCCTGCTCCTGGTCCTGCTCATCGTCAGTCTGGGGCTTTCGCTCGAAGCGGCGCCCGCTCCCCAAAGCGCACAGGCACAAGGACGCCTAGAGGGAAGGACCGGCCGGAGGACGAGCATCCCGGGCCCGTTTTGGGTGTTTGCGGGCTTCACTGTGCTCTATGGGTTCTGCGAAACCGTGAATGGGAACTGGTCGCAGCTCATGCTCACCGAGCATCTCGGCCTCACCGCAGCAGTCGCGTCGCTCGCACTGACGGCGTTTTGGGCTGTGGTCACCGCCGGGCGCGTGCTGTTCGCAGCCATCCAGCGGTGGGTCCCAAGCCGACTGACGTACCATGTCCTCCCGTTCGTGCTTGCGGCCGCCTTCCTGCTGATCGCCGCCTTGCCGAGGGACACGCCAGTTCTCAGCGTCCTCGCATTCGCTCTGGCAGGGCTTGGTTGCTCGGCCCTCCTCCCGCTGACCATCAGCTTCGGGCAAGAGAGGTTCCCAGCGCTAGCGGGCAAGGTGGCCGGTGGAATAGTCGCCTGCTATCCGATCGGCTTCGGTGTTGCCGCCTTCGGGGTGGGCCCGCTGCGCGATCACGGCGTGGCGTTTCCGGCCATCTTCGCAGCCAGTGCCGTGGTAGCAAGTATCATGGGTGCGCTCTCGTTCGTCGTCGCGCAAGGGCGCCCTTCGCCCACACATCTGCCTCCACGACCATCGCAGATTGGCGGGGTCGCCCCGTCCTAATTGCTTACAGAAAAGGGGGAGATGCGCCCCGCGCTGGCCGCCTGGCTGTGGCCGCGCCATCGCACCCAGGTCTTGTGAGAGAAGAGAAGGAGAGTACGGCGTGGAAACCAATCAGGAGCCGGACGCATCCTCTCAGGAGCCGTTGAGGCCCGCAGAAGAGTCGACAACTCCCCAGAACCGCTATCACCTGGATCGCGAACACCCCATCGGCTGGGAAATGGCGGATGTGGTGCGCGGCATCCTGCAGCGCGCGCAGTTGTCCTGGCTCCTCAAACACTATGCCAGTATGCCCATGCTGGCGCTGTTTAGTTTCATCAACGGCTGCATCAGCATCGGGATGATGGCAGGCTTAGCGTTCATTACGGGCAGCCCCCTTTATCTTTCCCTCCCTTGGCCCGACAGCCTTCCTCTTCTTTTATACCCCAACTGCGCCCTCGGCCTCGCCCCGCAATACGTTGATAGGGCAAGGCATCGGCGTGTTGGCTGGGTATTTCAGCCTAGTCGTGACTGGGCTAACAACTGCCGGGCCAGCGCTGGCTGTGGGTGTCAGCGGGCCGCGTGTTGTTGCCGCTGGGCTTTCCCTCGGTCTGACTGCTGGGCTCATGGTGTTGCTACGTGCACCGCATCCTCCCGCTGGGGCCACGACGCTCATCGTCTCGCTGGGCATCATCACCAAGCCTGTGCAGTTGGTGATCCTGATGGGAGCGGTGGTCTTGCTCATTGTTCAGGCATTGGTCATCAATCGTCTGGCTGGTATCCCCTATCCATTCTGGGGACCAAAAAGAGAGCGATGAAGGCGAGTTGGAACAGCTAGATACGGGCAATTGCCCGTATCCTGATCTTACCTCGTGTTCGCCTTCTACGTGCCGCTTACCTCATAGAGCGGTTCTCACCTTTCCCGCGAACAGGATGAAGCATATAGACCAGGGAAGGAGCACAAAGCAAAGGATACCCACTCCTGCATAGTGGCTGAATTCAGATATCCGTTTGAAATTGAGCATCGCCTCCTTGCTGTTTTCTCGGAAGAGCTAGGCTGAGCATGGTACTATACGAATCTGGCCCATTTGGGCTATGTTCCTATTCCATCTTTCTGTTCCTACCATGGGCAACCCCCATTCATAAATGAAGCCGCTTCTTAGGCTGCTTGAAGAACCTCCCTAGAAAAGTTCTCTGAGAGAAAAACGAAAAGTATTCTGAGAAACGTCAATCACCCAAAAAGTTGATAATCTAACAGTCTTGATCTGGCTGATAAGAAAAGCCCCAATGCCGCCAAAAATAGCAGACTAATAGCGTTGTTAATGAGGGCTTCTGCAAGCTTTTTCCGTAACCAATGTTGCTCCTCTTGGTTCCCCTGGCTCATCTCTCCTCTCCTCTCTTTTTAGGCCGCCCGCGAAAATTTGCATAAAATAAAGCGGCACGCCTTACCAATATACCCGCGCTGGTTCGTCATGTATAAGCTCGGCTCAATCAAGAGGGCAAAACAAGATACACAAGTCACGAAGCCTCATATACAGGTCTTCAACAGGAACCCTTTTATCTGCTGGCACAATGGTTTCTGTAGCTCCGTTATGATACAGGAAAAAGGCATACGTAGTTTCTTCTGGAGGATATGGTGCTGAAATTTTAAGAACCACGCTTCCCATTTCCTTTTCTCCTGGCGCTTCTGGTTTTCGCACCGCTACCCATTCGCTATAACTCGTATGGGACTTCGGATTCTGGGGGTATTCTTGGATCATATAGGTGCAAAAATAGTGCTCTGTTGGTTGGGGTAGATCAAGCGTTTCCCGTAATCGCTCAATTTTGTTGGGATCGGAGCACCAGGCATCCACCAGCATAAAGAGCATAGGCCATACCCGATATTCGTCTTTCATCACTTGCACAATTGGCTTGGTCTGACATGCCTTAGATAAAACAAGCATCATGTCATCATTACGCTGAGTGCAACCGTACATACAGGCAAGATACACTAAACCTACTGCATCATCGGCTGTCGGTAATGCCGTCTCTTCTAAGTACCTGATGGCATGCTCGATATAAAACATTCTATCGTCTGACTCAAGCTGTGGTGGGATAAGCAATGTTTCATAATAATTTCTCATTGCTTGCATGCTTTTCTCTTGGAGATAGTCAACATTCCCAATAACAGCAGCACTCATGTCAATGCCTAACTGTCTCAATTCTCTTGGTCTAAACGGAGGGTAGGTCGAGACAGCTTGGTTCACCAATACATTTTTTTCTCGCAGGCTTGCAGTAAAATTTTCTGCTTGCAATAGAAGCCTTTCTGCTTCCCCCTTTTTCACTTCACGCATTACTTCCTCATACTGTCTAACCACGTCAGTTGGCGTATCGGCTTGCAACACGACAGGGGGAATGGTCTGGGCAACGTTGTATGCTCTGCGCTCTCTCACTTCTTGTAACCAAGCATCTCTGTAGAGACGAACTTGCCCAGCAGTCAGTTTTCTCCCAAAGCCTCCACTCGCTTGCGTCTCATCGTGGCATTCAAGACAGAGGACAGCGAGGTTTTGAGAATTGTTATTCGATGGGTCTTCATCAATATGATGAAGCTGGATGGGTTTCTTTGGAATATGGCACTTGCAACACGTTCGATCTGACAAGTAAAGGATTTCATCTGATAGGTCTTCTGGGATTGGAACACGCTTCTTTTTCTTGGGTGGCATACATCTTCCCCTTGAGTTAACCCATGAATTTAGTAAGCCTTTGGCTAGTTAGACGCGCTGGCTGAACGATGCCGACGAGCTACCCAAAAGAATCAATAGATGTTGAGACGGCTTTTTAGCCTTCTTTGAGGCCGAATTGTCTTCGATAGGAATTAAGAAGGGTCATCTGGTCAGCAGACAGTTTGGGGCGTCGGTATTCCCATCTTTTTGGATCATCTTGCGGCATCCTGAGCAAGTAACTAGTTGAAATCAGTAGCTCTAGGATGGCGGCAATATCTGGTTTGCCGTTCACATATTCGTTAGGCAGCCATTGCTGGTCGGTGTTGATAGTAAGGGTGTGCAGCAGGCTATTTAACACGTCGCGCAGTTTCTGAATCTCAGGGAGAGTTAGCCGTACAAGCTTTTTGGTCGGGTTGAAAGATGCTTCGAAGAAATCATCTAAATAATGAGCAAGGGATTGATCTCGTATCTCTTTTGCTTTTCTCAGCAGTACTTGGGTTTGGGCATCGAAACGCACTGCAGCTAGCCGTTCACAGATGGCTTGTTGGTACTCTGGCCGTGTGAGGTTGAAAAGTTGGTTTTTGAATCCTGTGAGCGTATGGACATCCTTCCCGTCATCGGTAGCCAGTTTTGTGATGAGTAAGATACTCATCTCCAGAGCGTTATCTATCACTTGGCCGAGAAAGATATGGTAGAATGGCCCCTCGCTAAACAGTTCCTCATAGGGAAAGCATATGATGCGCTCCGCAATGAAAATGTTGACGTTGAGTTCAGCGAGAACGCGGAAGAAAAACGCTTGATTGCGCTCATATTCTTCCAAGCCATCTTCTTTTAGAACGTCTTGAGGGAGAGTGTCTAATCCCAATAGTAGGTTGTTCATAGATGTTGCAGCTTCAATCGCTGTATGTACTCAGGGGTGCGTAGGTATCCAACATGCTCCCCGTAATGTTCCCTGGATTTGCTCCGGCTGTATCTCCAACACAAGCTCTGCTCTAGCGACAACAATACCATACCAGCCAAGCGCCAAGACACAAAAACAGACCACTCTAGTTAGACTTTCTGTATGGAAGAATAAAAGGCGGTCTAGGGGAAGAAGAAGAAACGCCCTTGCTTTCGCAGAGGCAGATATTCACCATTTGACTAGTTTTGCTGATCTTGTTCTTCCCGCAGTTGCTGCCGTAGCGCCTCTTGGTACTCTTGCTCACGGGCAGCATCCAGAAAGTTGTACAGCAGTTGCTTGATGGTGAGCAGCGGAGATCCGCTACTGGTTCCTGGTTGTAATGTCCAGATGATCTTTCGTGCGGTTTCTTCAGTCAGTGTATCGAGGTCTGTATGGAGTGGCTCCTCGCTCATGTGGTGCCTCGCTTTGCTGCTCTCACCGTTCTCCCATCCACAAATGTCTGGATCTCTTTTCTGCAACATACCACACAGGAAAACAGGATGAGAACACAGTTTGGGGTAGCTTTCTTCATCGAGGTCTCCGTTTGTTGAGGAAGGAAATGATGGTGTGCCGTAGGTAGGTGACATCTCCTCGCATGGAGTCGGTTTTCCCATCGTATAAGCCTGACCTATGAAATAGCCGCTCTACTTGCTCAACATCATCGTTACACCAATATATCAGCCACATGACTAACTGCCAGTCTGCGTGACTCTTACTTGAGTAGGTACCTTCCCACTTACCTGCCCACAATGCTGCGAATTGAGCGCCGTTCTTGGCATTCATTGCCTTCTCTAACACTCTCTCGTCTGGAAGGACATGATAGAAGAGTCTCTGACGCCTTTCCAGGGCTTTTGGGGCAGGTTTGGGGGCTAAGCGATGGTAGAGGTCGTCTAACGCTTTTTGGTACTCTACAACGCTTGCTGGCGCGTTTGGCAGCCTGTTGCCGGTGAGGGCAAAGTATCTGCCTTCGGAGTAGATTTCGATGTTGGCTGTTCTTCGTCCGTGTGGAACATGCCCAATGATGATGACGTGAATGCCATGATCTGACTGCGAACGCTCTTGATACGTGTTTGGGAAGAGGTCAAGGATGGGCGTTGCCCAAGGGGCAATCACATCTGTGTTCTCATCAATGCAGTGATCGAGGTCTATGCCGGTAAAGGGGTCTGTGGTGGCAAAATTGAAACCAATGCCCTTGCCTGCTCCCTTCATATAGGCTCGCAAGGCATCGGCAAACGTTCCCCAGGTAGCAGGGTCCGTAGGCGAAGCTGTTTCACCGGTGTTGGGATTAAACGGAATCTTCTTGACTTTTCCCTGGATCTCTACTGGCCGCCAGACAACAAACTGGGGGTATGCCTGAAGTTGTTCAGGCACACTCCCCTGCAAACGCTCTGTTTTGTGGTTCATCGGCTCACGCTCTGCCATAGCATCACCATCATAGCAACTAGGCAGCACGAACTTTTTTGACCCACTTTGCAGCACTGGTCGGTGATAACTCTAACGCTCTGCCAACCTCGCGGGCTGAGGCTTTCGGGTGGTCGGCCAGATACTCCTTGACACGGCTGAAGTTCTGATTGATTGGGGTTGGCAGCTTAGCTGTATGCTGTCCGGCCTTTTTCTCCTGTACAGGCTGTTCAGTTGTCGGTGCTGGTTGTCCTGTGTGCGTTTTGGCTGTCTGTCCAGGCTTTGTCAAGGAACGGATATTTCCGTTGCTTGACTGTCCAACGTGGCGCAGCGCATGCGCGACAATGATTAACACAATGGCAATCGAGCGTATCCAGATGAGCGCTTCCACTGACACGAACACATGCAGGTAGGCATTGTCCAGGGTGATGTTTAAGGTCTGCTGGACAGCCTCAATGTTTGACACAATGGCTGCTGTGAACAGTAAGAGGGCTGAAAGCAACGTGTAGAGAATCGCTTTCACCCATTCCCTTTGCTTCCAATAGTGGAAGCTGCGCATAATGGTGCCTGGGACGCTGGCGTCAATGGCTGCACACTGGCTCCAGGCCCAGATCTCCTGCATGACGGCGTTTGAGGTCAGGATTGAGCCTTTGGTCAGCACGTTTGCCATTGAGGCAATCAGACCAAAAGCAAGCAGAATCACACTGAGGCTGGATGCAAGCTCCAGGGCGTAGAGAATGGCAGTATCGAGCTTCTCGATGGTTGCGAATTGTTTCACCGGTTGCTCCTCTCACACGCTGATACTGTGAGGCAGAGCAGTGCAGATGGCGCTCATGCGCAAGAGAAGCGTGTCTAACCCGCCAAATACTTTAGGAAACTGGTAAGCTAGCAGGCGCCGGAGTTCCTGAGCACTATCTGGCCGATGGCGGCAACGCTAACCGCGCCACCGCTGCTGAGATGACGCTGCCCACGCTGCTGCGGTTTCAGCGCCGCCAGCAGGTGATGGAGCATCTGCTGCGAACGGTGCTGGACCGGGTGATTGTGGAGGCCAAGCGCGCGGGTACGCTGCCTGCGGGGGTGGATGAGTCGTATACGGTGATCTTCCCCGAACTGAAGGTGGCGGATAATCTGATGCTGGCGCAGGCGACGGCGACGGTGGTTAGCGCGCTCTCTTCCGCCAAAGAGCAGGGCTGGGTGAGCGATGAGACGGCGATGCGCCTGCTCTTTCAGTTTGCGGGCGAGGAAGTAGACATCCACGCCGAGCGGGAGAAGATCAAAAGCTGAGGCAGACAGCGAGAGAGCAATGAAGAGAAGAAAAGAGGTTAGAAGAGGCGAGCATTCGCCCTGCGGTCCAACGTACCAACAGGCCAGCGTTGAGCCGCCAAGATGGCGGCGCTACAAGTGGCGTTCGCCCTGCGGGCCAACCTATCAGCAGGCCAGCGTTGAGCCGCCAAGATGGCGGCGCTACAAGTGGCAGGTCTCACATGGAGCGGCTGCTTTTGGTTGCTAGAAGGCGGGTAGGGCAGATGGCAAGATAGCCTGCCTGATCGCTGCCTTTCTCTAAGATCAGGGTGACGGGCTTGCCCTGAGAGGTTCCGCTGAGCGTGAATTTCCCGCTGTTGTAAGCGCCATGCAGGGGGACAGTCACCGCGCCGGTTTTCAGGGTCATCTCGACCCGCGAGGCGTCCAGCCGGGAAGCTGTGCCGGAAAGCTGGTAGATGTTCTGGCTGCCCACGCAGGCGCGAGCCGTCGTTGGCTTGAACTCGACCTGAGTAAAGGTGAGCGAGGGCAGATCGGAGAAGGAAGGGTTTGTGGGGCTGTGCAGCGGGAGCGAAATCTGTATGTTCGCCAGTACCCCTTGCTGGACGCCCCCAATGGTGAGGACGCCCGACCAGTTGCCGGTAAACTCCTGGGTATAGTAGAGGAAGAGGCCGCCATAGACCAGACCGGCCAGGACCGCCAGCGAGAAGAGAAAGCGGAACAGGCTGAAGTGTGGCTGCTCCCGATAGCTGCGAGACGCGCCCTGGTAACGCGGTGAAAAGCCGCTGGAGCCATTGGCAACGCCGAGCGTACCCTTGAAGCGCCGATACAGGCGTCGAACCTGGTGTTCAATCGCTACGGCGATGAGGAGGACGACGAACAGACCGCCCAGGCCAATGGCGAAAAAGATGAGCTTCTGCGAGAGGATGCCGTAGATGACGGCGGCGACCAGCAGGATGATGACAAGCAGGAAGACGCCGAGACAGCCGATCAGCCAGCCGATGAGCGTTGATGTCTGGCTTTTGGGCGGAGCAGCGGGCGGGGCAGAGGTGGCCGGGCTGAACGACGCCGGGGGATTGGAGCCAGGGGTATACGGTGGCGCGCTCGGTGGAACGGAGTTGACAGTTGTGGCGGAAGCGGCGGCTGGCGGCGCTTCGACGCGTGTGCCGCAGGATGGGCAGAACACGGCCCCGGCGGCAAGGGGCTGGCCGCAGTTGGTGCAAAAG
The DNA here is from genome assembly GCA_036557285.1 of Ktedonobacterales bacterium. NCBI lineage: Bacteria > Bacillati > Chloroflexota > Ktedonobacteria > Ktedonobacterales > Ktedonobacterales bacterium. Next base: position 128,230 of record DATBHW010000047.1, on the reverse strand, counting down.
CCTGACTGCATGAGTTGTTTTCCTCCCCAGGTGGAGACCACCATCCTAAACTCATGGGCAAGTCTAACATAGTGCCTGATAGCCTGTCAACTGGCTTGATGCGCCCTGTAATCTTTGTGTTCAATAGCCATTTCGATTGCCAGGTATTCCCACTGGTCCATATGGTCTGGCCGGATAAGGGCGGTTGACTTGTAGCGCCGCCTTCCAGGCGGCTCATCGTCGGGCTACCGGAACGTTCGCGCTCCGGGGCAAACGTTCGCCCTGGCGAAGCGGTGGCCGCCTTCCAGGCGGCGGTACAGGTACAGACGCCGCGCCTGCCCGCGTGTAGCGCCGCCTTCCAGGCGGCTCAACGTTGGGCTAGCGCGCACGTCGCCCCTGAATACGAGCGTTCGCACTGTCGAGCGGCTAGCCGCCTGGAAGGCGGCGCTACAAGTAGCTTCGAGCGGCTAGTAGCCGCGCATCTGGCGTTCTATGGCGTCAATGGTGTCTTTGGCTTCTTTCAGGCCCAGGCCGGTTTGTTCGCGGTAGACTTTGATGGCTTCGATCTTCTTGCCTTGCATGAGCAGCCATTTGATCTGTTCTGAAGGTCCGGCAAACGCCGTATTCGGGTCAATACCCAGGCGCAGCAAGACCAGATTCATCAGGGCTTCAAGGCGGGTCAGCCGGGCGTAGTAATCCTGCTCATCGAAGCTGAGATGCAGCAGCACAGCCAGCGCGCCAGTAAAGAGAAGGATACGTTTCAGCATATCCGGTAGTCCTTTCTCAAAGGGGGCAGCGATGCTTAGCCCGCGAGCGATACCTGTTCGCCAACGGGATAGATGGTCTTGCCTTTGCCGGTGAAGACGGTGATGCTGCTGTGTCCCTGGACGGTCCAGTGGTGGTCGGAGCCGACCAGGGCTGTCGAGCCAGGCACGCCAACGACGCTGGTTTTGCGGCTTGCCAGGCGGCCCAGGTTGATGAAGATGCCCGGCATTTCGTCGAAATGGGGGATCACCGCCAGGCCAGAGGCCAGGCCCAGCGCGGGGACGGTGCGCCAGAAGCGGGGGAAATCAACCATGCGATCAGCGAGAGCCATTGCCCCGGCAGAGCAGCCAGCGACGACGCCGCCAGCGGCAAAGACGCCCGCGATAGCTCGCCAGCAGGGGGTGTCGCGCAGGGTGGTGACGAGGTACTGCGGTTTGCCGCCGGAGAAATAGACGAAGTTGGCGGCGGCGATCTGCGCGGCGAGCGTTTCTGATTCGGCGTCGGCGCGGGTGAGCAGCATGGCCGCTTCGACGGCAGCGCCCAGGCGGGTGAAATGCTCGCTGCCCATTTTGGCCCAGCGTTCCGGCACGCCCGGCCCATCGGGCGCGGAGGCGGTGGGCAAGACGATGACGCGGGCCGGACCGGAAAGCCGCTCCAGCAGAAGGCGGTCCAGCGGCTCGATGGGGGGCAAAAACTCGCCTGATCCGACCAGCGCGAGCGTCCCCTGCGGTGATGACATCATGTGGTGGTGTTCTCCAGAGTCAGCAGGTTGGTGATGAGGTGTATTCATAGGTGTATCAGAGGCTCAGGCCGAGCGTTTCCGCCAGGTGACGCCTGGTCGCTGTTTCGAACTCCGCTGGATAGGTCAGGCTATTGGCTTCCATGAGGCGCTGCGCGCGTGGAAAGAAGAGCCGCGCGTAGGCCAGACGGCCCTGGATGACCGATGCCATTGTTGGCTCCAGCGGGGGTACGCCCGCCAGCAGGGCGCGCTGCTCGTCGGTGAGGAACGCGGCGACATGACGCTTGCCGGTGACGTTGCGGTCAATACCATTTTCCATGAGGAGCAGACTGAGGAGCAGGCTGTGCAGGGCGAAGTGGCCTTCCATGCCGATTACCACGTCGTCTCGTTCGACGACGATGGGCAGCATGCCCACCAGCCGGATATATTCTTCAACGACATATGACACATGCGCGAGCGGATCGTGCCTGGTGGGAGTCGTGAGAACGATGTGTTCAGCCAGGTTATCCTTATCGAACAGCAGGCGCGCCGCCTCCAGGGTGCGCAGTCTGGTGTCTGCTGCCGATTGGATGACGACATCGAAGCGCAGATAGTCGGTAGAGATGGCGCCGATGATGGCTTCGTCAGGCGGCCCCGGCCAGCGCCGTCTCCAGACGGTCGGGGCAATGCGGTCAAGCAGGCGCGGCCACCACGCTTCGACTGCTGCGAAGTCCTGCGCCGGGACGGCGGCACGCAGATCAACGTCGCTCTGGGCGTCGGCGGTCCCTGCTGCCAGGCTGCCGGTAAGCCAGAGGGCGCGTACTCGTTCGTCAGCGCGCAAGCTGTCGGCTGCTCGCTCTGCAAATGCAGTGAGCGCGTCGGTGTGGGGCATGGAGCGTTTCCTCTCTTTCGGCTAGGCGCTGCCTGCTATGCTGGCGGCCCCATTGGTCGCGGCAGACGCGGGCAGGGCGGCGGGCGCGGGCGAAGGCGCGACAGCAGCGGCGACGACTAAGAGGAGGCAGGCGCAGAGCGCACCGATCCAGAGCGAGTCGGGCGAACTCAGCGCGGGAAGTGTCCCCAGGCCAAGAATTGCCAGGGCCAGCCCGTAGAGGCAGACTTTCGCGCTGCCCACGTCCCAGAAGGCGCGCGGCCAGTCGCTGTGGATTATCGGGCCGCCCGCGTCTCGCTCGGCCTGGGCCATTGCGCGGCGAAAGAGCAGCAGGCTGCCGATGATGAGCGCCAGGCTGGTTGCGTCCACAAAGAGCAGCGCGGGCAATGTCTGGACGATGTTCTCAGGGCTTTTCTGGCCCAGGCCGCTCGCCAGCGTGGCGGCGGCAAAGAGCGCGATCCATTCGACGACGACGAGCAGCCAGAGCAAGCTTCGCAGCGCGGGCCGGGCCACACGGGCCAGGGTGAACGGACGGAAGAAGATGCCGAGGGCGAAGCCACTAAAGAAGCAGATTTGCGCGATGAGCAGCAGCGCGACGCCGGTAGGGTTGGGCGCTGCGCCTGAGTCGTTCTGCACCAACGAGCGCCCAATGCCCTGACAGAGCAGGGCAGCGCCCACGCCCAGCGGGACGGCTGCCCGCGCGGTGGCCCGCGCCAGGCGAGCGCGGGTAAAGCGGGCGCCTGGCGCTCGCGCAAACGGGCTGGGCTGAGGCTGGTGTATCAGCGCCAGGGCGGCGATGACCAGGGCAGCGATCAGCGCGATGGCTCCAAGCTCGATGGTGAGGACGCCGCCGCTGAAGTGGCCGGAGTTATCCGGGGCAGGAAGCAGGCGGCCAAGAACTGCCAGCAGCGCAATCGTCAGGATAAACGACCCCGGCGCCCAGGGGTAGCGTTGTTGTTGGAGCAAGCGAAACATGCTGCTTCACCTCCAGAACGGCGGTTTGCGCGGGCGCGCGTTGCTGGTGGCCCACCCGCCGAGCGCCCGCTGTGCGCACGAGTATAGCTGTATCTGCTGGAGGTGTCAACTGTATCAGCCACCCCAGGGTTCCACCACCCATCAAGGGGCGCCACTGGTACCGCCGCCTTCCAGGCGGCAGGAGGGGCTGCGGAGCGCCTGTAGCGCCGCCGTCCCTGGCGGCTCATCGTCGGGCTACCGGAACGCTCGCGCTGGAAGGCGAACGTTCGCCCAGGCGCAGCGGTGGCCGCCGGGGACGGCGGCGCTACAGGTGGCCGCCGGGGACGGCGGCGCTACAGGTACAGACGCCGCGCCTGGGGCGCGCTATTCCTCTTCCGGCAGGAGTTCAAGCAGCCCGCTGTAGGAGGTTTCTAGCTGGCGCGCTGTTTCACGGGTGTTGACCTGCGAGTTGAGCGAAGAGAGCAAATCTGACAGAGGCACGACAAATCGCTCGTGGAACTCTTTAAGGTGCTTTCGTGTTCGATATTGCTGGAACTTGCGATAGCCATAGACGGGCGAGCCATACAGGCTCAGCAGCAGCCCGGCGTTGATCAGCGGGTTCTGTCTGGCTTTTTTGAGCAGGGCGTTTTCTATGTCGCAGACGGTTTGATACGCTTTCTCGTACCAGTTCAGGGCCAGGAGTCTTTCACCGAGCAGGAAGTAACAGACTCCGACAAAAAACGCGGATTTGGCGGTCATCAGCGGCTTTTCTTCCAGGCTTGACGCGCTCATGAACTCGCTCAGGGCCGCTTCGATCCATTTCTGTCTTCTGGCGGCATGTTCCACCACTTTTGCGTCGTTGAGATAATTGATGCCGTTTTTGTAGTGGCTGCCAAGCAGCCTATCTAATTTTTCGTTGATCTCTTCGCGCTGTTCAGTCACGGCTTCAACCAGGCTGGCTAGAATCGCCCTGGTGACAGGCTCTGGAACGGTGTCGGCCATTTTGATGGTGAGGCTTTCGCAGAGCCGTTTGATCCTGGACGCCTGGATCATAGTCAACCTCCTGTCATGGTGGACACGAACGAGCGCACCAGAGGTGAGAAGAAGCCTTGTAGCTCAGGCCAGTGTTGAGCCGATGTTCTCCACTTTGCCGCGCGGGATGAGGATGCAGCCGACGGCGAGGATGATGGGCCAGACGCGCACCACCAGCGAAGGGCCGCTGAGGTGCGGCGCGGTGAGAAGGATATAGGCGGCCAGGGCCAGCAGGCCCAGCGCGCCGATGGCGAAGCGCGCGCCGCCGCTGCGCCAGAGGGCGCGCAGCCGACTGGGTTTGGCTCCTGGGCCGGAGATGGTCATTCCGGCAAGCTGGGCGGAGTAGCGCCGGTCCATGAGTTCGCGGGCCATCGTGACGAGCGGGACGACAGCGCCCAGCGCCACGAGGGCAGGCGCGATGGCCGAACGATAGGAGCCGTCGAAGGTGGCGGTGAAGAGCATAAAGAGGGTGAGCCATTCGGTGATGATGAGGGTGAGCGCGGCCCAGGCCATCCAGGCCGGGCGCGATGGGCGCAGCGCGTAGGGCCGCGTTGCCAGGCCGACGGCGAAGCCCAGCGCCAGAAGCGTGACGGAGATGACGGCGGGCAGGCTGTCAGCCGAGCGGGCAGAGAAGAGGTCCGAGGCGACCTGATAGTGAAAGCAGAAGGCGAGGCCGACGCCAAAGAGCGGCGCGGCTCGCGTGAGCGCCCGCAGGCGCGGCCAGCGCGTGGGGAGCGTTGCCTGGCGCGCGGGGGTCAGATACTCGGTTGGATCGTAGGGGCCGGCGGGCCGCCGGGGGGGAGCGCCTCTGGCCGGTTGCCCGGCCCAGCGGGCGCGATTGAGGCTGCGCTTGTAGACGAAGAGGCCGCCCAGCAGCCCCAGCGCGATGATGGCCCCAACCACCAGGCCGGTGCGCAGGGTCAGTGTTCGGTCTGCCAGGATAATGACGGCAATCATAGCCGCCAGCGTGATCAGAAACGTTCCCGGCAGCCAGGGCAGCCGCCGAACGGAAGGGAGTGAGTCCATAACGTGCCTGTAACCTTTTTACCTCTCATGTACATTGCTCATTTCAATTTTAACGACTCAAGTATAAGGCAGAGCAGCCAGAGGCGCAAGGGGGACTGGCGGGATAGGTTCCACCCCCTACCGGGGCGGGGCCACCTGTAGCGCCGCCTTCCAGGCGGCTCAACGCTGGCCTGCCGGAACGTTGCGCTGGAGGGCGAACGCTCGCGCTGGCGAATCGTTGGCCGCCAGGATGGCGGCGCTACAAGTGGGGTTGCCTGGAAGGGCAACGTTGATGACGGCGCAGCGGTGGGCCGCCAGGATGGCGGCGCTACAAGTGGCGTCCTCGCTTGCCAATACCTCATATGTAGTGGAACCTAAAGTTCGTCGTGGCCGGGCGCGCGGGCGCGGCGCGGGCGCAGCAGGTGGCGGGCGTTCAAGATGATTTCGGTCAGCAGCCAGAGGGCCGCTACCGCCCAGAAGGCGATGTTGAGGGGGTCGGCGACGGCGGGCGCTGTCAGCCGCGCCAGCGCGATGCCAAAGAGGACCAGGCCGGTCCAGAAGGTGATGCCGGAGGCGGTGGTGAAGAGCAGACGGGCGAAGGAGACGGGCGTTCGCGGCCAGCTTCGGCGGAGAAGCTGGCGCTCTGTCAGCAGCAGCAGCAGCCCCAACAGCACAAAGAGCGCCGTGAAGAGTACCTGAAAGGCGTGATCGGTTGTGGTTTCTTGCGGCGAACTGGCGACAAAGACCGGGACCAGCGCCGTCGCGGCGCACGAGCAGAGCAGCAGCCCCACAATGAGTGCGCTGATGATTACACCCAGCGGCGAGTTGAAGCGCGGCGCAGGCGGCGCTTGCCAGGGGTCGGGTTGGTCTTGCATGGCAGCCCTTGCTCCTTGCGTATGGCCTGTCGTTCGAGAATAGGAGAGCATGGCCCGATGGAATCAGCAGTTATCAGGCGCGGCATTATTCAAGACTTCAATCAGACGAATTGGACGGCGACGGTGCAGGTCTTGCCCAGCCAGGGCAATTATCTGGCGAGCGTGCAGGTGGCAAAGCATCTGCTGGCCGCCGAGATTGCGGCGGGCGATCACTGCGCTATCCTCTTTTTCAACGAACTCAATCCTGACGACGCGCTTGTGGTCGCGGTGTACCGCGTGCCATCGGCAGCGCCGGTCCCGCCCGTGACCAGCCTGACCGGGGACACGGGCGGCGCGGCGCTGACCGGCGCTGTGCAGCTCGTTCCGGGGCCATCCGGCAATGTCAGCATCAGCGAGAGCGGCCAGCAGATCATCATTGACGCCAGCGGCGGCTCTGGCAGCCCGCCGCTGGTGGATACGAACGCTTCAACGGTGACGTTCAACGATCCTGACTTTCATATCCTGAATCAGCTTACTTTTACGCTGGGAGCCAGCGCGACGTTTCTGGCGCTGGCTACGCTGCATTTTCGCTTCGGCATGGCTGGGGCAGGGCTGCATGTCGTCTTCTTGCTGGATGGCGTGCAGATCGGCCCCCAGCAGCCGCCTATCCCCGGCAAAGATGCGCTGGTGACGCAGGCGAGCGAGGCCCAGATGTTTACGTTTGCATTTTATCAGACTATCGCGGCGGGTACACACACCCTGCAACTTCAGGTGAACGTTGCGCTGGCGGTCAGCGCCGCGACGATCTACTGGTCGCAACTGGCGCTGAAGGCGTAGACCGTCAGCAGAGGAGATACAGATGAATCTGACCGATCTTGAAAATGCGGTGCGGCAAGACCTGTTTGACCCTGCCGGGGCAGATCAACGCTGGCAAACCAGCGATCTTGACCGGGCGCTGGATAAGGCGGTGGACCGCTACAGCGCCTACGCGCCCCATATGGTGGTGGTGGATATGGCGAGCATCCCCGGCCAGCGCACGTATCCCTTTCCGGCGGGGATGAGTCCGGCGAGCGGAGCCTGGTGGGTGGAGCGCGTCGAGTTTCCGCTGCTCGTGCCTGGCTCGGCCATTGCCGCGCCTGCCAGCGCCCCGACGCTGGCGGTGGCTGCTGGTGTGGGCCTGGGGTTGGGCCTGTATCAGTACGCGGTGACGTTTGTGACGGCGAGCGGCGATACGCCACCCGGCCCGCTGGGGAGCGTGACGACGACGAGCGGTCTTCAGCAGACGGACCTGACTGACATTCCGCTGGGGCCGACGCCAGCGGCCAATGCCAGCGTGGCGGTGCTGGCGCGGCGGCTCTATCGCACAATTGCGGATGGGGGCGCGCTGCTGCTGCTGGCGACGCTCGATGATACGACGACGACGAGCTATCACGACAGCGCGGCAGATAGCACGTTGGGCGCGGCAGCGCCGACGGTGAATACGGCGGGGCTGCTGGTCTATCCGCCCATCCGGCGGGCGTTTACAGAATATACTGGCCTGGGGACGTTCACGCTGAAGCTGGCCGATGCCGAACTGCCGGTGGATGCCAGTCTGGCGCTGCGCGTGTCCTTTGGGACGAAGCACCAGCTTGACGCGAACGGCAGCACGATCCCTGAAGTTGACCGCGATGTGGTGGTGCTGGGGGCATGCGCCTACGCGCTGCTGGCCTATCAGACGCCGACCAACGATAACTTTGTGTTTCAGGATGGCGCGGTGCATGACCGGCTGGATGATTCGATGATTCCTAAACACTGGCGGCAGGCGGGCGTGGATAGGCTGGGCCGCTTTCTGGCGCGGCTAGAAGAGATCAGGCGTCAGCGCGCTTTTGCCAACGCGGCCATCGCGCAGTGGGGCGATGTACCGGCGCGCTGGCAGCGGCTCTAGCCAGCGCGCGACGGGATCGCCATCTCTGGCGGCGGTACGAGTGCGCCGCCAGAAATGGCGGCTGAACGCTGCACCAATGCGAACGCTGCTGGCGTGCTTCGCCACGTCTCGGCATCCCAACGGTGAGCCGCCGAGACGGCGGCGGTACGAGAGGGGGTCAGGGGAACTTCCAGCGCGTGGCTGTGCCATGAAAGGCCGAGCCACCGTCGAGTCCTTCGTCATCCGAACACCAGCCAAAGGCAACCTGGGGCCGGAAGGCATAGGGGAGTTCGTCTGTGTCCAGCTTCCAATGGTACTTGGCCTCGTAGGCGGAGGCCACTTGCTCCAGCAGAGAGGGGTTCTTCATCTCTTCGGTGATGCCCTCCAGAATGACGACTTTGCTGCCGCTCTCCAGATGGACGGTGGTCGCGGGATGGTGTTCCAGGTTCTTCCAGGTCAGCGCGCCAGTGCTGAAGTAGAGGAGGCCATCCAGCCAGACGCCCCAGACCGGGCGGCAGTGTGGCCGCCCATCGGGGCGCGTGGTGGCGATCCAATAGTTGCGGGCTACTTCTAATTGAGCGACTGCCCATTTCCAGGGGAGCCGCGTCGGCTCAAGATGGCCGCCAAACATGCGCGGGCGACTGGCTTCTGGCTCGCTGGTTTCAGCAGGTTGTGCTTCCATCGAAAATACCTCCTGTATGGATGAACTGCGGTGATGAGCGCCTGGCGCGCTTTCTGCTGAAGCATACCAGCCTCTTCCAGACACCTGTTGTCAGGTTTGTGTGGCGTCCGATCTTAGCGCATGGGTGGGAAGGCAAGAGCTACCCCATAGGTGGCCCACCGCGCGCTTAAGAATGCTTCACACAACCGACGGTTGGCCCCACCTCTGCCGCCTGGAAGGACGGCGCTGCAACCCCGCCTCTGCTCGTGCGGAGGTTGTGTCAGGCGCTCTAATGGTCCCCAGGCTCATCCTTCGCGCGCGCAACCGCGATGAGCGCCTCGTCCGGGATGCCGTGCTGGCCGAGAAAGAGGCTCAGTTGGGCCACATGTTCCTGGACGTGGCGCAGATTGTAGAGGAGCAACTCCAGAAAGCTGATAGGCTGCCCCCTGGACCAGGGATACGAGACGGGTCGCCGCGCCTGCTCGCCCGTCAGCGCGAGGAGCGTGGCGCGGCACTTCTGGCGCAAAGCGGCGAGATAGGCGCGCAGTTCCTCTCTGGTATAGGGCTGTGCAGGCAGCGCCTCGGCGGAATCGAGCACGCTCTGGGCAAAGGGAGCCGGGGGAGCAAAGTCCTCCTCCGGGACGCCTGAGAGATACAGGTCGAGCCAGACCAGTGTATGATAGGTGACATACCAGAACTCCGCGAACGGTGGCGGGAACTCCGGTGATGGGGGGTTGCGCCAGAGGCGCTCTTGCCACAGCGCCTCCGGGCAGGCCAGCAGGGCGTTTTCCAGCATCTCAATAGCCGCGCCGAACTGCCGCCACAGCGCCGTGTTCCATAAGGTCTCCATGTGTCCTCCTGCGGGGATGCGCCTGCCGACTGGTGCAGGCGCATCACAGTCAATCTGACGTAACGCTGCTCTATCGCTTATCAGAGATCACGAGTGGAGCCGTGATCATCTCCTGGCTTGATTATCGTCCCGAAACCGGTAATACTCGGTCCTGATTGGTTCGTATTGCTCAAGGCGAGGAAAAACTGGCCGCCCGCGTCCGCTGGTCTCGCAGCAGGAGAACGAGACGTATGCCGAGCGCAGCGCGCTAGCGCATCTTGCCTACTCAAGCGTTTCCGCCGGGGGGAGCGCCTCGGCAGTGCGCCAGGCTGGCTGGCGCAGCCAGAGCGAGACGTGGGCGGGCTGCATGGTTTCCTGCACCACCGCCAGCAAGTTCGCGCGCACCTGCTCTAGATCAACTTCATTCCTGAGCGAGGCGCTGAAGGCGGCCAGGGTTTGTTCGGCATTGTACTTCTTGCGATAGAAGCGGCGGTCAATCAGGCGCTGGATGCGGCGGCGCAGGGGCAGGGAGAGGGCAAAGATTGCCAGAGTGGAGACGACCAGCACTATCGGGTTTTGCGCGGCGGTCCCGCCGAAGAGGCCCAGCAGATGCTCCAGGCCGATGATCAGGCCCGCGTAGAGCGCGCCCAGGATGCCAGTCAGGAGGCCATAGACCAGCGCCTTGTTGATCAGGCTGTCCACCTCCCAGAGCCGATAGCGCAAGATCGAGGCGGCAATAGCGAGCGGGATGAGGAGGATCGCTACCTGAAGCGCGGTACCAAGGACGAGCACCACCCAGAGCGCCGTGGCCTTCCCAGTGACGACTGGCCCGCCGCCAAGCAGCAGCAGCAGGAAGAGGCCCAGCACCAGCAGCACCCACTTGGTCTGCTGGCGCTCCAGGGGCGTCGAGCGCCGCGCATAGCGGTAGACCTGCGCCGCAATGGGGTACCCGAAGAAGCCCAGAGTGAAGGCTGCGCCCGGCCAGGTATCTGGGCGCAGAGGCAAGTCTGGAAAGAAACTGACGGGTACATTGAGCACGATCCAGGCGAGCGCCACCCAGCGCGCCCAGCGGGGGACAAACTGCCCATTCGGGAAGAGCAGCAAGAGCAGGTAGAGGCAGATAGAGGCGAGGAACAGCCAGGCCGCCACCGGCAGGCGCCAGATCGGCTGGACCATCGCCAGGTCGGGGCTGGGGCCGCCGCCAGAGACCAGCAGGCAGAACGAGAAGAAGAGCGCGCGGGGTTCAGCGGACCCTCGCGCGAAGAGGAGCACCCCCATCGCGATCCAGGCCAGGTATGCCAGCCCGTTCAGCGTCGTGCCATAGGCCGCGAAGGCGGCGGGAGACAGGCCCCATTCTGCCAGCACAGGCAGGTCCTGGGGGCGCAGGCGGAAATCGCACGCCGCGCTGGTACAGACCTGCTCCAGATCTGCGAAGGTGAACGGGAGGGTCAGGAAAAAGCTGGTAATGCTCACTATCGCCACGCTGAGCCAGGCCACGCGGGCAATCAGCAGCCAGCGTCCATGCAGGCGTATCTCGGCAGGCGCTGGCGAGTCAGCCAATTGTCTCATCGTTCGCCTCCTTCCTGGACAAGACGAGTACTCTCTTCTCGTCTCAGGGTACCATGCGTCCGTTACGAGATCGTTACGACGAGGATTGGTCGCTCGCGTGTCGGCGCAGAGGCGTTACCAGGGAGGCTGGCGACGACCAGTAATTTCCTGGATCACCTGGTCCAGAGGCGTCCCACTGGGCGCGGGCCAGAGCGGAGGACGCCCGGACTTTGCTGCCTGGATGGCCTCCGCCAGCCGCCCGGCCTCGACAGTAGTGCGCTGGACCATGTTTTCAGCCTGCTCGGCGCGTTGCAGGCGGCTCAGCAAGCTGTTGAGCAGTGCGCCTAGCTGCCAGAGGTCGTGGTCCTGGCTGAGCGTCGCGCGGGCCGTGAGCGTGCCATTGGCGGCCAACCTGAACGCCCGCAGCAGTTCCTGGATGTCTGCCTCCAGTTCCCGTTTCCGATCCGCTTCGCGCTGCCTGAGCGCCGCGAGAAGCTGCGCCTGGTCGGCCCGCGCGATGGCGTGTTCGGTGCTGCGCACCCAGAGATAGGTTACAACCGCCACGAGGATTTGCAGCGTGAGGGGTTGTACCAGGAAGGTGTCGAGGGTGCGCGTCTGCATGACGGCCTCTGGAGCAGCCCCCTGAAGGCCGAAGACGCCCAGCAGGATCAGGCAGCAGTTGCTTATCGCCACAGGAAAGATGCTCATGGATGGAAGCAGCGAGACGGCGATCAGCTCGGCATAGATCAACAGGTCGAAGATCGCCACTTCAGAAGGATCAAGCTCTGGCACGTCTTTCAAGATCAGAATGAAACTCAGGTAAATCAGGATGATGAGCAGGCTGCCAACTACCGAAACCAGCCCGCGCTGATTGAGGAAGATCAGGAAGCCCAGGAAGGCCAGCCCGGTCAGAAAGACCGGCGCCAGTCCAGCGGTGGAGCTGCTTAGGGCGAACTCCGCTGCCCCGGATACCAGCCAGACGATGGTGGCGATCAAGAGAAGGGTACTCGCCAGGCGCGCGCGCCGGGCCTGTTCACGCCGGGCAAGGCTTGCCTGCGGGTCGAGCCTGGCAGGGGTGGTAAGCTGATACCAGCGACTCAGCAGCCTGCGCCAGCGCGGCGCGCCCCCTGTATACTCTGGCGTTTGCTGGTCCTTGTCTTCCCACACGGGGGGACGGCCCACTGGTCGGCTGAGAGGTGATGGCGCTTCCCGGTGATCCATGATGTTCTATCCTTCTTTCGTCCATCGGGAGATACGTACATCTCCCGTGAAAGCACGAGTCGCCAATAGCTTGAGCCTGGGCGTTGCGCGAGAGGCGAGTCGATCACCCGTATTATTGCCCACTTACACTATACGAAGCAGCCGCGTTCTCGTCAACTATGCTGTTTGACGTGTTACTTGTAGCGCCGCCTTCCAGGCGGCTGGACGCTGGCCTGCTAGTACGGTGGCCCGGAGGGCGAACGTTCGCGCTGGCGAAGCGGTGGCCGCCAGGATGGCGGCGCTACAAGTGGTGCCATTAAAAAACCCTGGAATGCTTCGAGCATTCCAGGGAAACTCTATCTCGTCGGTTTCAGGTATCGCTGGTGTCGTCGGGAGTTGCTGGCTGCTGGCGGGGCCGATTACCCGGCCACATGGGACGCCATTCGGGATCAGCGAGGGGGCCGGTGGCTGGCCTGGGGAGCGCGTTCTTGCGCTTGCCGGGCGCGGGCGCATAGGCCCATGCGGGAGCAGGGCGCTCCGGGCGCGGCCAGAGCATTTCGCGCAGGCGCTGCAACGCGCCCATCAACAGGGCGCGCAAGCTGGCAACTATGGTAACGAGGGAAGACATGGGTACCTCCCTTTTCTGAACGGCTTAGGCGCCTTCCCTGTGCAGCAAGTCAACGGGTAACGGAGCAGGCTTCTTGCGAGGATTGTCTGGTCTGTGCTGTTGGAAACCTTTCCCGTTACTACAAAAAGTATAGCACAAAAATCTGAGAATAGCATGAGAGTTTCACCGTTTGCGGTTCTGCCACACATGAGGGGCTGACAAGCGCGGCCAGCCCGTAGCGCCGCCGTCTCGGCGGCTCAACGCTGGCCTGCTGGTACGGTGGCCTGGAGGGCGCACGCGCGCTCTGGCGCGGCGGTGGCCGCCGGGAGGGACGCGCGAGCGACCAACGGGAGCGAGGACCTCTCGCTCGACGAGGCATAGCCGAGGCAAGCGGCCCTTCCCGAAGGGACGGCGGCGGTACGAGCGGCAACCCCCGATCATTGGTGGAACCGCGGTTCGCCAAAGAGCGGCGCGGGAGTTAGAGATTTGGAGAGGTGAGAGAAGGGAGCGAACGATGCCATTGGATGACCACAAAGCTGCCCATATCCGGGGCGTTATCGCCAAGACATGGACCGGGCGGCAAAAGACCGTTACGCTGGTGACAGCATCGGGCGGCGTGCCAGGCTACAGCGCCGTCTCCGTGATCTTTCGGCCAATGGCCGCGCCAGACCCAACGGTCTTCGATGCCAACGGGCAGCCGCCGAAGCCTGCTGCCGATCTGCTGATGATGGCCCCCACGACGCTGAGCCTGGCCGGGGTGATCTTTGTGGCCGATACGCCGACGGCGACGGCGGAAGCGGTGGCCGCCGCGCCCAAGTATGAGGTTATCGAGGCGCTGCCCGCCGGGATGCTGCCCGATGGCACGCATCAGCGGGTGCTGCTGCGGCGGCTGCGCTAGCGGGCTGGCGGTTAAAACCACGCCTGGAGGCGACAAGCCGCCAAGTCCGTCTACATGGACTCCCCGCCCCGATAGGCGCGGCGTATATACTTGTAGCGCCGCCATCCTGGCGGCCAACGCTTCGCCTGGCGAACGTTCGCCCTCTAGGCTAACGTACCAGCAGGCCGACGTTGCGCCGCCAGGGACGGCGGCGGTACACGCGGCTGGCGCGGTTCCACCACACAGGAGGTGTTGGCAAGCGAGGCATGGTACTTGTAGCGCCGCCATCCTGGCGGCCAACGCTGCGCCAGCGTGAACGTTCGCCCTCCAGGCCACCGTACCAGCAGGCCGACGTTGAGCCGCCTGGAAGGCGGCGCTACAAGTGGCAGGTGGTGGAACCCCTGGCGCTTTTGCTCTTTCCAAAAGAGCCGCGTTCCTGTATACTTGCTCACAGCAGGATGATGAGATTGTGGCAGGGTGAACAGATACGGATTCCTGAGCATGCCGCAAGAGCCTGGCGCGATTCCCGCAGTGGGTTAGGTAGGAAAGGTTTAGTTGAAAGGAAAGGAACCACATGAGCAAGCTCGATCTGGCGCGCAAGAGTTTACAGGCGTTTTCGGCTGGCGATGTAGCTACGGTGAGCAGTCTGATGGCGGATGACTACAGCTTTATGGGGGTCACGCCGCAGCCGCTGACCAAACAGGATTTCCTGGGCTTTATGCAGGCAATGAATGCCGCGTGTCCTGACTTCACGTTCAACGAGACAGGGGCCGAGGAAAGCGGCGACACGGCGACAATCAGGCACAGGATTACCGGCACGCAGACCGGCACACTGGCTCTGCCTGGTATGCCGCCCATTCCGGCTACCGGCAAGAAGTTCGCGCTGCCGGAGGAAACCTCAGTTTTCACCTTCAAGGACGGGAAAATTGTCCAGTATCTTGCCAAGCCGGCGCCCGATGGCGGCCTGCCTGGCATCCTCAGACAGCTAGGCGTTGAGATGCCTGGCTAGGTGAACCGCTGAATTGCCTGTTGATCCTGAACTCGAAAACTTCCAGGGCGACATCTGGTGGGATGAAAACGAGGCGTTTTCGCTGCTGCGCACCGCGCTGAATCCAGCGCGCTTCGGCTATTTCCGCCAGATGTTGACCGAGCGGCTGCGGCTCGATCCGCGCGGCCTGCGCGCGCTGGATGTTGGCTGCGGCGGTGGGCTGCTGGCCGAAGAGTTTGCCCGGCTGGGCTGTCGGGTGACGGGCATTGACCCTGCGGAGCCAGCGATTGCGACGGCGCGTGCGCACGCGCGACAATCGGCTCTGGTAATTGACTATCAGGTGGGCGTAGGCGAGCAGCTTCCCTTTGCAGATGCCAGCTTCGATCTGGTCTACTGCTGCGATGCGCTGGAGCATGTCGGCGATCAGGACAGGGTGATCGCGGAGTCGGCTCGTGTCCTCACGCCAGGCGGCGTCTACTGCTTCGAGACGATCAACCGCACGCTTTTTAGCAAGCTGGTGGTTATCAAGCTGTTTCAGGAGTGGCGGGCGACGGCGTTTCTGCCGCCGGACCTGCACGCCTGGGAGCAGTTCATTACGCCCGCCGAACTCAAGCGCGGGCTTTCCCGGCATGGCCTGGAAGCCCAGGAGATCATGGGCCTGAATCCGGCGACCAATCCCCTGAGCCTGCTTCGCCTGCTGCGTCGTTATAAGCGCGGCAGACTCTCCATCGGCCAGATGGGCGCGGCGGCCCGCTTCCAGATAGGCGGCCATACGCTGGCGTCCTATCTCGGCTACGCGCTCAAGCGGGCTGGCGGTTCATGATTTTTGACTTTTTCATCCGGTACGCCCAGGCCATTATTGGCTGGCGGCTGAAGGCTACGCCACAAAGCCTGCCTGCGCAGGCTAAGAGCGCCTCACACAACCTCCGCACGAGCAGGGGGGGGTGTAGCGCCGTCCTTCCAGGCGGCAGGGGCGGGGTTGTAGCGCCGTCCTTCCAGGCAGCAGGGGTGGGGCCAACCGTCGGTTGTGTGAAGCAGGCTAAGACGAATAGCCAATTTGATAATCAAAATCATGAACCGCCAGCCCGTCGGCGGCTCGGCTGCGAATCTTCACCACTTGTACCGTTGTTCGTAACGAACGGATCACAGGCCCATGCTGCGCTGCAAGAAGGCAGGGGCCGATCCATTGTTGCGCATTGAAATAGATCGCTGATCCGCTTTGTAGTGTGGGAGACGTGGATTTCTGAACGTGGGGTCTTTTGCAAAAGGAGCAGCTTGTTATGAGCGCAGAATATCCAGGGGCGTCCTGGGCGCCGATTCCTGGGTTTGGCTATGATCCGCGCGGCTCGCATGGGCGCGAGGGACATGCTCCAAAATGGATTATCTTGCATGGCACCGCTTCTGGAGACGGGACGGCTGAGCAGCAAGCCAGATGGTTTCAGGGGCAGCGCGATCACGGGGTCCATTTCGTGATCGGGAAAAACGGCCAGGTCATTCAGATGGTCAGTCTGGCTGATGCGGCCTATGGCAACGGTATCCTGGGGGCGAAGCACGATGCCTTCTGAAATACCCTGGGCGGCCTGAACCCCAACTTTGTCACGGTCAGTATTGAACATTGCAAGACACGCACAGACAACGGCGACCCGCTGACACCCGCGCAGCAAGACGCGAGCTTTGAGCTAGTCAAATGGCTGGCCTCGCGGCTGCACATTCCGGCGCGCGCGGCTGACAAGAATGGCGGGATCACCGGACATTATTCGATTGATGGGACCAATAAGGCGCGCTGTCCGGGGCCATACCCCTGGGCTGCGCTCTTTCAATTTCTCCAGGGAGGTTCTTCGGTGTCAACTATTCCGGCAGGATGGAAGGATGACGGGGCAATTCTTACGGCTCCGAACGGGAAGCAGGTACGCGGCGGTTTCCGCCAGGAGGTGCTAAAAGGGTGGGAGCAGGACAACTGGCCGTTGGAAGACGAACATGCCTACTGGCCTGCCGACGCTGGACAGCCAGGCAAAGGGAACGGCAACGGGCAGGTGTTCAAGCAGTGTAAACTCTGCTGGGTCAGCAACGTGGGGGTCTGGCATGGAGCGATTGGCGTAGACCTGATGAACGCGCTGGCCGCCGCGAAAGAGGCCGCGCCGCCTCCGGCAGATACCCAGTTGAAAGCGGATGTGGCTGCTCTGGTGAAGTCGCTCCACGATATGCAGCCTGTCTTTGATGACCTGCAAGCCGTCAAGTCGGCGCTCGATCAGGTCAACAAAGACCTGGGCGCCTGATCGATCTCAGACCGTGCAGCTCCGCCACTTGTAGCGCCGCCATCCCTGGCGGCCAACGCGGCGCTGCTGCAAACGCTGCTCCTTCAGGGGCATGGCTGCGGCACGCCCACGTCGAGCCGCCTGGAAGGCGGCGCTACCAGTCCCCGCTTCCCCCGCGAAGGCTGCCAGGATGGCGGCGCTGCCAGTCCCCGCACCCCCCCCGCGAAAGCTGCCAGGATGGCGGCGCTGCCAGTCCCCGCTGTATCGTACTACAGTAATAGGTAGAAAGAGGCGCAGAGACAGTTACGGGTTTTCATCGAGGCCATTGGCATCTGAGAGAGCAAGACGAGATGCGCCTCAAGGAAGGATGACGCGATGTCCGTAGAGATTACCACCACTGGTGTCCACCACATGCGCCTGATCGTCACTGACCCCGCTCGTTCTCTGGCCTTCTACACCAGCCTGCTCAACTTCAGGCTGGCGGTGGAACTGCCCCCAGGCTATGTCATGACCGATGGCAAAATGCTGCTGGGGCTGACGCCGCCCTGGGATCCCAGCCTGGCTATCGAAAATGACCGTTTCAGCCCGCATCGCGTAGGGTTGGATCACCTGAGCTTTGGCGTTGCCAATCGCGCTGAACTGGAGAAGGCGCTGGCGCTGTTCGAGGAGCGCGGCGTGGAACACGGGGAGATCAGAGACCTCGTGCCCTTCGGGATTACCATCCTCAGTTTCAACGACCCCGATGGCATCCAACTGGAGCTTACCGCGCCGCTCGAATAGAAGCCGGGCGATCTCAAGGGCAGGCGCGGTAGCGGTTGGGGCAGCCAGCGGCGAGCAGGTCGGCGGCTTGAATCAGGGCGGGCAGAAACGTATCGGCAATGGGCGTACCCCACCCTGAAGCCAGATCGTAGCCGGGCCGGGCCTGGTAGCCGGTCACGCCATGCAGGCTGTTATCGCCGGTAATAATGTCGTGCATCTCTCTGCCAATGAGGCTGTAGAGGGCGGGCTGGACCAAGCCCAGCGGTTTGCCGCGCATCTGGTTGGCGATGGCGATCAATCCGGCCCAGCAGGGGGCGCTGGCGCTGGTCCCGCCGATGATGTCCCAGTGGCTCCACTGCGAGCGATGCGCGCCAAGCTCTCCGATGAGGAATGAGCCATAGAGAGCGTAATTGACGGCTGCCGGGAAGGAAATATCGGGGATGCCGCGCTTGCCATGCAGCACGGTCTGATCGGGAATGGCATGCTGGTAATCTGGCTCCTGAAAGACGGCGCTCAGGCCGCCGCCGGTTGAGCCGCCCCCGGCGTTCCAGACCGTCTCGGAGCCATAGAGGCCGTTGGCGTCTGCCAGCGCCAGGCTGGTGCCGCCCACAGCCAGGACAGCCGGATCAGAGGCGGGCCAGGAGATGTTGGGGTGGTCCCAAACGGACGAGGGATTGGAGAAGCTGTTGAAGTTGGTGGCGCCGTCATCGCCGCTGGAGGCCAGGACGGTGATGCCTGCTTTTGCCGCTCGCTCGAAGAGGGCGTGCGCTTGATTAAAAAAGCGCCGGTCCTGCGCTTTTTCGCTGGCGCTTTCGGAGATGTCGCCCAGTTCGCTGCCGCCATAGCTGATTGAGATGACACTGCCGAGATGCTGATCAACGGCATAAGCCAGGGCGTCCAGCAGCCCGGCGTAGGCGCAGTTTGCCGAACGCGGGCCGCCTGAGTCGTTGGAGCCGATGAGCAGGATGATGCTGGCTCCTGGGGCCATCGCGTGCGACCATTCGACATCGAGCGTATTTTCAAGCTGGAGATCGTCCATGCCACCGGCGCAGGTATAGGGCGCGGGCGGGCCAAAGGGGTGCAGGATGGTGAAGGTGGGATCGGGCAAGCCCCAGGCCAGATCGAACTGGTGCAGATCGGCTGCAAGGGTGGTGGTCTTGCCTGTCCCCAGGATCACGATGGTCTGGCCGCGCCCGTCATAGCCTTGCCTATAGAGCGGGGTCAGGCGGAACGCCTGCTGCATCTGCTCCGGGCTGTAGCAGGGCGCGTGGATGAGGCTCTGGCACTGCGCGCTGGTGGGCGCGGTTCCGGCGGGCGTGTAGGCTGGCGGCGTTTCAGTAGGGGTGGGCGCTGGCGTTGGGCTGGCGGCTGGCGTTGTCTGCGCGATGGGCGCTGGCGCGGGGCGCTGCGCGAGCGTCAGGGCCAGCGGAGTGAAGATGACGAGGAGCGCCAGTCCCCCCAGGAGGAGGAACAAGAGGCGCGTGTTCGGTTTTGCCGGGGGCTGCTCCTGAACAGGCGAATCGTCCAGCGGCGCGTCCGTCGCGGTCTGGTCCTTGCCTGGCCCCGCTTCTGAAGAAAAGGTCATAGCACTGGTTCTCCTGCTTGCGCGTTGGTTTGTGGCAGTTGATTGGCCGCGTCAACCAGCGCAGGCAGGAAGTCTTTGGCGCTCTCCCTGGTCATCGTGCATGGCCCTGCTCCTTCGGCTTCAACTCGCGCGCTTTCGCTGCTCAAGCATAGAGCGAGGGAGAGGCATATGTCAAGGGGAATAGGAGACAAGGTTCTACCGAAAAGCGGGGGCCACCTGTAGCGCCGCCGTCTCGGCGGCCAACGATTCGCCAGCGCGAGCGTTCGCCCTGCGGGCCAGCACACCAGCAGGCCAGCGTTGAGCCGCCGAGACGGCGGCGCTACCAGCGGCAACCCCCGATCATTGGTGGAACCAGGAGACAAAGGCTGCGGGCGAATGCCTAGCCCTGCACAGCGGCGATCTCTGCCGGTGGGGCGACAGGCAGTTGGGGCAGCCGATGGTGGGCCTCGCTGTCGGCAGCCAGCAGCACCCCAAAGCGCCAGATGAAGCTGCCCCGGCCAGTCCCGCCAGTGTCCTGCAAGGTGATCTGGCAGCCCTCGATTCCCTGGTCGGCGCTGGTCGTGGCGAAGCCAAAGCTCATGTACTGGATTTGCTGCTGCAACACCTGGGCGCCGGTATTGCAGTCCACAATGCCTATCGAAGCCGCAGTGCTGGGCGGGTTAAAGTCTAGCTCGTATAAGAAACTCCAACCGTTGTCGGGCGAGTAGGTCAGCAGGGCTGGCAGCGTCTCAAAAACCGGAAAGGAGACATCCCCAAGCATCTGCCCGGCTGACGTGGTAAAGCGCCAGCGCAGCGCGGCTGGCACACCGATTACCCAGGCCATGCCGGTGAAGGCGCTGAGGGTTCGCGGGTCAGCGACGGCCTGGCAGATCAGCCCGATGCAATCGAACCCGATCTGCCAGATGTTGTCGCTGGCGGCCAGGGATGCAGTGCCCTTGAGCGCGGCGCCGGCGCGCCGACTGGTAATCGCGCCGCCTCCGTTGAGGCTGGTGGCGATATAAGAGCCTGCGGGAACCGTCGTGGTTTGCTCTGCGATGACCGAATGGGCCAGCAGCGCGTTGATCTGGCTGCGCTGGTCGGCTGGCAAATCCCTCGCTGTGAAATCAATCTCAACCCAGTAGGAGGGAGCAGCGGTGATGCCGTTGGCGGTGATCGTCTGGAAGCTGTCGGAGTTGATGGAGCAGCCCGGCCCGGTAGGTTCAGGCGCGCCGCGAAAAAACGTGAAGGTGCAGGATACTGGCCGGAAGGGGGACGCGTTGATGATGACCGTATAGGTCGTGTCGTGTGGCCTGAAGAACATGGGAACCGTGCCGCGCTGCCGTAGGCCGTTGATGGTGACGGCGCCGAAGTTAATATTGCTGCTGATCACCGCGAGAGGCGGCGGGATGGTCGGCAGGGGGGTGGGGGCGCTGGGCGCAGGATGAGATGGCGCGAGCGCGCTCTGAAATGTCACCAGGACCACGACGAGCGCGCCAAGTACGAGGCCGATCTGCGTCAGGCGCTTGCGTCGGGAGGGCGGGCGCGGTCCTTCCGGCTCCAGATCGATCTGCGGCAGGTCATCGGTGTGCTGCTGCTGCTTCGGCAGCGGCGTTGAGTCCTCGACCTCGAAGTAGTTGTCGTCCATGAGCGTCTCCCCCTCCTGAACTCGGCCAATGCTTGCCACCCAGTATACCATGCTGCCAGGTTGGAAGGCAAATGCGGCGGGTGGTTAAGGGACGCCAAACATGAGGGGTTGGCAGGCGAGGCGTGTTACCTGTAGCGCCGCCTTCCAGGCGGCCACCGCTGCGCCACCTGTAGCGCCGCCTTCCAGGCGGCCACCGCTGCGCCAGGGCGAGCGTTTGCCCTGCGGGCCAGCACACTAGCAGGCCAGCGTTGAGCCGCCTGGAAGGCGGCGCTACAAGTGGCAACCCCCGATAGGTGGTGGAACTAGGCGCTGTGATGGGCTATACTGCTCAGCAGGAGAACCAGCTATCCAGGCCATCGCTCCAAAAGGGCGCGGGACTATATCTCGTATGATCTCATCGTGAGGAGAGGCGATGCAAACTGTGTCAACGCATGCAGCCCTGGTTGTTTCGGCTCCCGGCCAGATAGGCATCGAGCGTGTTCCGACGCCACGCCCACGATCCGGGGAAATCCTGATTGCCCCCCTGTATGTCGGCATCTGCGGCTCCGACTTAGACCTGCTGCGCGGAACCCGACCGCTTGGCGCTCGCATCCTGGGTCACGAAGGGGTGGCCGAGGTCGTAGCCGTCGGCCCCGGAACAGCCGATTTTTCCGTTGGGCAGTATGTCACCTTTTTGCCAAATAACCCCAACAATCCAGCAGATATACTCGGAGTCAGTACCGAGGGGCTGTATCAACAGTATCTGCTGATACAGCAACCGGCACTGGAGCGCGGCATGGTGGTCCCGTATGAGGCAGGGATTCCCCTGGTCTGCGGCCCCTTACTTGAGCCGTTTGCTACGGTGATCTATGGACAACGCCTGCTGGAACAGGTTTGCACGCCTGAGCGCATGGTCATTGTGGGGGCGGGTCCAATCGGGTTGCTCAATGCGCTGTACGCGCGGGGGCAGGGGTGCGCTCAGGTCTTTCTCATTGATACGTCAGCAGCCCGGCTGGACTGGGCCGTCAAGCGCGGCATCGTCGCGGATACAGAGGCTCTGCTCAATTCGCCTCAACTGGTGGACATCCTGTTGGAGCGAACCGCAGGACAGGGCGTTGACGTGGCCTACTTGTGTACCCCGCGTTCCGCCACCCGCTCCGCGCTCAAGCAGGCGCTGCGCGTGGTGCGCGAGGACGGCGGGATCAGCCTGACCGCTGGTACTGACTCGTCTGAGGAGTTTCCTGAGCTTCCAGGGGTGGACCTGGACGGGATCAGGCGAGCGAACGTCTGCGGCCTCGGACACGAGGTAAAAGCGTGTGTGACACGAGGAGGAAAGAAGCTCTGGCTCACGGGTCACAGCGGCGCTTCAGCCAGTTATCTCCAGCAGGCTATGCAGCTTCTGCTCAATGACTCGGCAAACTATGCCAGGGTCATCTCGCACCTGGCCGCTTATGACGCTGCCCCGCGTCTGTTTGAGCATTTGCTTGCAGCCGATCCGCAGAACATCGCCGGAGCGCCCGGCGTCAAAGTGATTATGGACTTTACGCATACGGGCGAGGAGATCGAGGTGTATAGGGACTGAAGCGGCGGTACAGGCGCGCGCTCTCCCGCGCGGGCTTAACAGCGCGCGGGCTGAGAGGGGTTCGAGAGGTGAATGGTACAGTCAAGAGCGGCGTTCCCGCTGGCTTTGATCAGCGCGGGCAGAAAGACGTTGGCGATGGGTGTCCCCCAGCCGGTGACCAGATCGTAGCCCTTCAGCGCCTGATAGCCCTGGACGTTGGCATAGCTGTTATCGCCGGAGGTGATGTCGCGCATGTTCTTGCCTTGCAGGTCATAGAGGGCGGGCTGGATGAAGCCAAGCGGCTCCTGGCTCATCTGATTGGCGATGGCGATTAGCCCGGCCCAGCAGGCAGCAGCGGCGCTGGTGCTGTTCGCCAGATCCCAATGCTTCCATTGGGGGTTGGCCTGGATGAGCGCGCCATAGTAGCTGGATGCGTAGATGAGCAGGTTTGTGGCCGGGAAAGTGACATCGGGAATGCCGCGCTTGCCCTGGAAGATGTCCTGGTTGGGGACGGATCTCTGGTAGTCCGGCTCGGCAAAGATGGCGCTCAAGCCGCCGCCAGTCGCGCCAGCGCCTGCGCTGCCCCAGGCAGTTTCGCCAACGTAGGCGTCTTCGGCATCGTCATTGCCCAGCTTCAGCACCGTCCCGCCAACCGCCAGCGCGTCAGGATCGGAGGCGGGCCAGGAGACGTTGGGGTTGAGCCAGTAGGCGGCAAACTTGGGGTAGCCGTTGGGGTTGGTCGCGCCGCTGTCGCCTGTGGCGGCCAGCACCGTGACTCTGGCCTTAGCGGCGCGCTGGAGCAGTTGGTGCCCGGCGGCAAAATATTTCTGCTCGCTGGCTTTCTCTGTGGCGGTGTCGGAGATATTGCCCAGTTCGCTGCCGCCAGCGTTGACAGAGATGATGTTCCCCAGGGAGTGATCCAGCGCGTAGGCGATGTCGTCCTGGACGGACGCCTGGACACAGTTGTCCTGCGGCTTCGGACCGCCCTTGTTGGAGCCGATGAGCAGCACGATCTTCGCGGCGGGGGCGATGGCGTGCGCCCATTCGACATTGAGGGTGTTCATATATTGCAAGCTGTCGCCGTTGAGGCAGGTGTAGGGGGCCGGGGGGCCATCGGGATAGATGATGTTGAGTTGGAGGTTGGGCAAGCCCCAGGCCAGATTGAACTGGCGCAGGTCTGCTTCCAGGGTGGTGGTATTGCCCGCGCCGATCAGAACGATGGTCTGGCCGCGCCCATCGAAGCCGTCTTTGTAGAGTTGGGTCAGGCCAAAGGCTTGCTGAATGTATTCAGGGCTGTAGCAGGCGGCTTTGATGGTGGTCAGGCAGCCCTGGTTGGTTGGCGCGGTTTGGGCTGGCGTAAAGAAGGGCGGCTGTTCGGGAAGGCCAGCCTTCCTGGTGTGGTTGGAGGGAGAGAGCAGCGAGAGGCCCAGCGAAGAGAGATGCACAATGCGAATGAGCGATCCCAGCAGCGCGATGAGCAGCAGCCCGCAAAGCAGGACGATCAGCGGCCTGTGTCCTCGCTGGCGTCTGGCGCTGCTCGTTTTCTCGTGGCGAGAGCGCGCGCCCGCCTCGATGGGGCCGCTCTGAAAGTTGGCGCGGAGGCTGTTCAGTCGGCTCTGAGCCGCTTGCTTTCGCTCGGTCAGCGCCTCTTTCTGGGCGCTCAGGCGCGCCAGGCGCTCCTGGGCGTCGGCAAGCTGGGCCTGCAAAGCGGCCAGGCGCTCCTGGGAGGCGTTCGCCAGCGAAGCGGCATCGGCGGCTGGCGCGTTTGCGGGGCCGGATGTTGGGCGCTCGGAGTTGGCGATCTGAATCTGAAGTTGCAGCACCTGCAACTTCAGACGGCCTTCGCTGAGGTCAAGGTCGTCTATCTCTCCGCGCAGCGCGAGCAATTCCAATGTAGCAGCGGCCTCGCTCTCAGGCGGCCTCTGACGCTGGCTCATTGGCCTTCCTCCCCGGAATGGAACCGTGTACCTTCTCTATCAAGCATAGCAATTTTCAGAAAAAATGCAAGTGCAGCAGCCTTATTGTATCCGGCTCTCTGTGCTATTGCCAGGTCCACTCGTGCTTTTTCTGCGCATGCTGATCGTTCAACGCCGACCTCTGGCGCCAGGGGCGGAGTTTTTGTTCTCCCAGCATAGCCCCTCACGGACGGAAAATCAAGCACTATCCAGACCAACTCTCAGCAATTGGCGCGGTTGTTGTCGTTTTCCCATCCTTCTTGTTTGTCGTTAAAAAGAAGTGACTGATTTGATGAGTGTTGCGCAGTTACTTCTGTTTCAGATGAAACAAGAAAGAGGAGGTATCGGCCATGAAGTATGTGCTGTTGTTCTGTGGGTCTCAGGAGTTGCAGCGGGAATGGGAACAGGCGAGCGAGGAAGTGAGGAGCGAGCAATACAGCAAGGTGTATCACTGGTTCGAGGAACACGCGGCGAAGCTGGGCGACGGTAATCAGCTTCAGCCGCCGCATACTGCCACCACCGTGCGCTTCGAGGGGAGGAAGGAGCCAATCGTCCGTGACGGCCCGTACATTGAGGGCAACGAGGTGGTTGGCGGCTATGTTGAGATCAACGTGGCCGATCTGGACGAGGCGCTGCGCCTTGCCAAAAGCTGGCCCGGTGGTGGCGCGGTAGAAATCCGCCCGACGGTGGATCATAGTGAGCATTGAGGCGCATGCCGCCCTTGCCGCCGTCTTTCGAGAGGAGGCGGGGCGGCTCACCGCCCTGTTGGTTCGCATTCTGGGCGATTTCGATGTTGCGGAGGAGATCGTTCAGGATGCGCTGGTGGTGGCGCTGGAACACTGGCCCCTGGATGGCATCCCTGAGCGGCCCGGCGCGTGGCTGCTGACGGTGGCCCGGCGTCGCGCGCTCAATCAACTCAGCCGCGACGCGCGCTATCGCGCGAAGCTGGCGGAACTGGACCAGCCGGTTGCCCACGAGCCGGATGATCGGCTGCGGCTGATGTTCACCTGCTGCCACCCGGCGCTTTCGCGCGCGGCGCAGGTGGCGCTGACGCTGCGGGCGATCTGCGGCTTCACGACGACGGAGATCGCGCGCGCCTTTCTCACATCCGAAGCGACAGTGGCGCAGCGCATCGTGCGGGCGCGACGCAAGATCGTTGCGGCCAAAATCCCCTATCGTATCCCCAGCGACGACGAGTTAGAAGACCGCCTGGGTGAAGTGCTGGCGGTCCTGTATCTGATGTTCAACGAAGGCTATTTAGCCAGCGGCGGCGCGGCCCCGGCGCGCCGCGATCTTGCTGAAGACGCCTGCTGGCTGGCGGCGCTGCTCACGCGGCTGATGCCAGGGGAGCCGGAGCCGCTGGGCCTGCTGGCGCTGATGCGCCTGCATCTGGCGCGAGCCGAGGCGCGCTTTACGCCCGCCGGGGAACTGGTGCTGCTGCCCGATCAGGACCGCTCACAGTGGAACCGGGCGATGATCGCGGAAGCCGTCGGTTTGATCGAGCAGGCGGCAGCGGCGCGGCGGCCTGGGCCGTATCAGGTGGAGGCAGCCATCGTGGCCTGCCATGCTGAGGCGGAATCATGGGCAGCCACGGACTGGCGGCAGATTATGGTCCTCTATGACATCTTGCTCCAGATGAACCCTTCGCCGGTAGTGCGGCTGAATCGGGCGGTGGCGCTGCGCCAGGTGGCGGGGCCAGAAGCGGCGCTGGCGGAGGTGGACGCGCTGGCTGGGAGCCTGGGAAACTATCACCTCTTCCACGCCATCCGGGGGGAACTGCTGCTGGAACTCAGCCACCGCGAGCAGGCGCGCGCCGCCGCGCTGCGGGCGCTGGAACTGACGCGCAACCGCGCGGAGCAGGCGCTGCTGGAGCGACGGCTGCTGGAATGGTGAGGCTGCGCCGCCAGGGACGGCAGCGGTACAGGTGAAACGGATAGAGATTTTTATTCAGCGGGTAGGCCAATAAAGCGGCTGTAACGATTCCTGGCGGCGGCAAGAGCTTGTTCCTGGACCTCGCTCAAGGGAATAAAGCGGTTGGTTGTAATGACCACCGCGTTTTTCTTGAAGGCGCGGCTCCAGACGCCAACGATTTGCCCGTCTACGACGATGATGGGGCTGAAGATGCCATTTCGCGTCTGTTCGGCATAGGCCGGGTCAAGGACGGCGCTGCGATCCGTATACGCTACCGTATATTCGTCATAGGGCGGCAGCAAATAGGCTGTAGGCGGATCGGCGGGCGCGGCGGGGGTGGACGGCGCCAGCCAGTAGGTCTGGCCGTCAATCACTTGCCGGGTCAGATGCGACTTCACTACGTCCAGACCGGCCCTGGCGTCGGCGGTGGTGAGACTTGACCACCAGACAAAATCTTGTACGGTGGCGGGGCCATGACTGGTGAAGTAGCGGCGCACGAGTTCGGCTACCGCTTCTTCGCGCGCCAACGTCCTGGGAGCCGGAACCATTTCGTCCAGCAGGGCATAGGTAAATTGCTTGCCGCGCCGCGCGCCAGAACAGATGATCCCTTCGATTTCGGCGCGACTCAAGAGAAAGGTGAGCCGCAGACCGGCGGTAGAGATGCCCGTCTGCTCAAGCGCGGCGGCCAGTTCCCGGCGGGTAAGCTGTTTCCCTCCCTGGAGGGCGCGGGCGAAGACGGCGCTGCTGGCGGCCAGGGTGGCGTCATCGAGTTCGAGTTGACGATACCAGGCGGCATTCCTGGCGATATTGCGCGGGGCCATCAATGCAAGCAGCCAGTGAATATCGGCGGCGGCGACAAAATGCCAGGTACCGCGCATGGGATGCGTGCGCACGATGACGCCAGCCGCGATGGCCTGTTCTATCGCTGCTTCGCTGGCGTCTGGCATGCGGAGTCCGACTGCCCACAGCGCGCCCAGATAGTCCTGGGCCTGGACAGCGCCGAACCAGGCGACGACATCGCCTGGCTTCTGGAAGTTCGGCAGGGCAAGGTGTTGATGAAAGAGTCGCTGGTGGGCGATGTGTGCGTTCGTCATAATGGACGAGTATAGCACATTCGCCTGAAAACAGGCCGCTTTCGACGTGAAAGCGTTCCACCACCTATCGGGGGGTACACTTGTAGCGCCGCCTTCCAGGCGGCTCAACGCTGGCCTGCCGGAACGTTGCGCTGAAGGGCAGGCGCTCGTGCTGGCGAAGCGTTGGCCGCCTGGAAGGCGGCGGTACACGCCCCCTCAGCCCCTCCTGCCTCCTGGAAGGCGGCGCTACAAGTGGCCGCCAGGGACGGCGGCGCTACAAGGAACAGGCCGCGCTTGCGCGCGAGGTTCAGGGGGCCAGGGTGGTGAAGACCACCAGCTTTTTGGTGTACTCGCTGCCGGTCCAGTCGCCAGCGCAGGTAATCAGATTCAGGTTGGCGGTCTGTGCGGGGCCAAAGATGCGTTGCAGCGTCGGGTCAGCGACGCCGCCAGTCGGGTTTGCGAATGTGGTCACGGCAGTGACCACAAAATGGAGCGTGACGCCCAGCGCGGTCCGAACAAACACCGAATCACCGGGAGCCAGCTTGCTCAGGTTCCAGAAGATGGCAGGCGAGCCATCCTTGCGGTCGAGATGCCCGGCAATGACGGCATTGCCGATCTGCCCAGGCATCGCGCCATAGCGCCACCAGAAGGTCTGAAACCAGACCGGGCTGCTGTTCGCTCCCTCCGGGGCTGCCATAGCGCCCTGAGCATCTATGCCCACCGGAACGACGCTGCTGTTGATATTGGCTTTGGGCGCGTTGATCCAGACGGGTACGGGTTTCTGAGGCGATCCCGTACCCTGCTGCGCGCCACGCTCGGGAAGGGTCGCTGCGCCCGCAGGAGTGGCGCCCGCAGGCCGCGCCTGCGCGGGCGGCGCGCTGGTGGGGGGTGATACCAGCGGCTCGACCATGAACAGGACACCGGCCAGCGCGATCACTGCCCAGAGTCCAGCCAGGATGCTCAGCAAGTGAACCCGTAGGGGTCTTCGTGGTGGGATGCGCGTTTGCATAGGTCTCTCCTGGCTGCCAGGCTAGCGCAGCCAGCGTTTGCGCTCGACCAGCGTGCAGACCAGCCCAATCAGCGCGAGCGTGGTGAGCAGCGCCCCCCAGAGCATCCAGGGAGGTCTTTCGCCGGTTGGGGGGATGGGGCCGCCGCCGGTGGTAGGGGCGCCAGGGACCAGGCCGCAGTCGGCATGAACGCTTGTGAAGGCGAAATCGAGAAACTGCGTATTGTCGGTGGAAGCGATGTGTAAGGCGCTGGCCTGGATACCGGCTGATGCTCCGGTCCCTTCCTGGAAGGAAAAGTCTTTCGTCAGCGTTCCAAAGCCGGGCAAGTTGACGGGTGAGGAGGGATTTGACACCCCGTTCACGATCAGATTGGTGACGGTGGAGCTGTTTTTCAGGTCGGCGTTGCCATTCACGCAGGTTCCGGTGGCCTCCGCCTTTCCCGCGTCTGCGGTGATCGTATTCCCGGCAATCGTGACCTGGATGTCCTCCAGGGAGGCGTCAGCACGCACCGTACCCCCTTCCAGAGCGGTGCTTGCCTTGAGCGCAGCCGAGCTGAGCAGGTTTTCGACACTGAAGGTTGCCTGTGAGGCTTGTTGAGGAGCGCCGTCGGGTGGCAGGGTGACAGAAGCGGCCAGAATCTCCTGGCCGTTGACGTTGCCGTTCACGCCAGCCGCATTGCCGATAAAAGCGGCTGCGCCGCCTGCCTGGGCGCTGGACGAGGCGGTCAGCAGGGCTAGCATCACCAGCACGATGACGCTGCCCGAAAGACGCAATCGGCGCGTGAAGGTTTGCGCCTTCCTGGTGGAACGCAGTGGTCGGTACCGCATCGCGTGTCCCTTCTTTCTTCTTTCTTCTTTTGTCGTTGAGGCGGCTGAGAGCGCCTCACAAAACCTCCACACGAGCAGGGGCGGGGTTGTAGCGCCGTCCTTCCAGGCGGCAGGGGTGGGACCAACCGTCGGTTGTGTGAGGCATTCTTAGAGATGGTTCCAGCGGTCCCGGCGCATCAACGTCGGATGGCAGGAGTAGCGGGTGCTTCGCAGCAAGATGCGTGCCTGGCCCAGGCGCGAACCTGTAGCGCCGCCGTCCCGGCGGCCAGCCGTAGCGCCGCTCCCCTTCGGGAAGGGCCGCTTGCCTCAGCTGGGCCTCGGCAGTCTCGCTCCCGTTGGTCGCTCGCGTGTCCCTCCCGGCGGCTCAACGCTGGCCTGCTGGTACGTTGGCCTGGAGGGCAGCGTTCGCGCTGGCGAAGCGTTGGCCGCCTGGAAGGCGGCGCTACAAGTGGTAGCCGCAAGCACGCAGCAGGATTTGGGTGTGGTGCGTGCATCAAGGGGCAAGAGAAGGCGGCGACCCCCAACGGGTCGCCGCTTTGTGTAGCGTGATGTGGTCGGCTTATCTGCCGGTGGTGCGGCGCAGGGAGATGATGACGCGGCGCTGGTCGCCTTCGCCTTCGCTGTGGGTCATCACGTCGTTGCTGTCGGAAAGGGCCATGTGGATGATGCGGCGCTCGTTGGCGGGCATGGCTTCCAGGGGGATGGCCCGCCGCGACTGGCGCACCTGCTGGGCGATACGGAAGGCAAGCTGGCGCAGGTTTTCTTCGCGGCGCAGCCGGTAGTCTTCTACGTCTACGATGACGCGCTGGCGGTGTTTGATCTGGTGGCTGACGATAAGGTTGACGAGCAACTGGAGCGAGGCGAGCGTTTCGCCGCGCCGCCCGATGAGCAGGCCGAGGCCGTCTTCCATGCGCACGTTGAGGGTGAGCGGGTCGCGGCTGCGCACTTCGACCTGCCCGCGAATGCCCATGTGATGCAGGATGGTTTGCAGCACTTCTACCGAGGTGGAGACGACTTCGCGGCTGACCGGGCCAGTCTCGCCTTCGAGGAGTTCTTCTTCTTCCTCGAAGGTTTCGAGGTCTGAAGCGACAGCCGCGCGGCTGCGCAGGCCGGGGAACACTTCTTCCTCTTCTTCCTCTTCTTCCTCCTCGTCCTCTAGATATTCTTCGCCTTCTTCCAGATACTCCTCTTCTTCCTCCTCGTCCTCCAGATACTCTTCCTCCTCGTCCTCTTCTTCTTCGTCAGGCTGGGGGCCGATGGGCGGGCGTGGCTGGCTCTGCTTTGGCGTTTGCTGGGCGCGTCCTGGCGCAGCCGGAGGAGGAGCGGGTTCGCTGAAGCCAAGCAGCGCGTCGGCCATTTCGGGGGTGATGATCGCGCCGGATGATGGCCGTCGCTGTTTGAGCGTGACCCGAACGCGCGCATCACGGATGCCCAGGCCGAACGAGCCTCGGCTGGGTTCTTGCAGGACTTCGATATTGACCTCATCGCGGCGTCTGCCCAGGCGCGCTAATGCCTGGAGTACGGCGTCATCAATGGTTTTGCCGCTGGCTTCGACACTGTCCACCTATTTTTTGCCTCCCTTTGGCCTGGGTATATTGCCACTGCGCGACTGGCCCCTCCGCTGGTTGTGCGGCGCTCCGCCCGCCCTGGGGGGAGTGGTCGGGCCGCCGCCCTTGGGCGCTGTTCCGACACCCGCGCTGGTTTTTGTATCGGTTTTGCTGCCATTGGCTGCCCCATTGGGGGCCGGGGGCGCGGCCTTTGGCGGGTTGGCCGTTGCGGGACTTTCTTTCGGTTTCATCAGCGAGGGGAATGGGCGCGCGCTTTGGGCGCGCTCTTTTCCCCTGGACGCCTGTTCTGTCTCTCCTTTGGCCTGGTCAATCCAGTCCTTGCGGCGTCCGCCGCCCCCGGCGTTCTTTGCCGCGCCGTTTTTCGACACCAGGCTGCTTTCAACGACGGTGGGCGCGGAGATGACGCCTTTGGCGATGAGCTTTGCCTCGCGGCGCGCCTCGCGTTCGGCGTTCTTTTTCGCTGCCCATTCATCCAGGCGGGGAATGCCCTTGAAGAGGCTGCCCCAGCCGTAGATGACGTACTGCTGTCCCACGGCAAACAACGTGCCAACGACCCAGTAGAGCGAGAGGCCAGCGGCATACTGCCAGGCGATGAAGAGTGTGAAGAACGGGGTGATGTAGGTCATCAGGCTCATCGTCTGCTGCTGGACGTTTGCCTGAGCGACTTTCTTGGGGTCGGCCCCTGGTTCAAGCTGCGGCGGCTTGCGCACGCCCTGGATCATGCGCACCTGAATGAAGGTGAAGAGCGCGGCCAAAATCGGCAGTATATGGGTGGGGTCGGCGAGGCTGAGATCAAGCACCGGATGCCCCGGCAGCCAGCTAAACCACTCCAGCAGGGTATTCAGCGGATGCAAGCCGCCCGGCAGGGTGACGCTGGCAAAGTGCATGAAGGGATAGAGATCGCCATTCATGCGCTGGACATGCTGCGCAATCGTTTCCCCTGGGTTTGATCTCACGCCGCTGCTGAGGGCGTAGAACAGGCCATACAGGAAAGGAAGCTGGACGAGCAAGGGCAGGCAGCCGCCAAGCATGCTGACGTTATTTTCCTTCATGAACTGCATTTGCGCCCTGGCAAAGCCCTGCTTGTCGTCGCCATACTGGGCCTTCAGGGCGTTCAACTGCGGCTGAAGCTCCATCATCCTGCGCTGGGAGCGCAGTTGCTTGAAGGTCAGCGGCACCAGGGCCATACGGACCATGATGGTGAGCAAGACGATGGACAGCCCGAAGTCGCGGACCAGCCAGAACAGGAACATCAGAACGTTGAAGATAGGTAAGTAGAAAATATCTCTGAGTATCGTTAACAAGTCCACGCGAAGCCCTCCCCTGCGCTGGCCGAGCGCTTCCGAGGCGCTGCGCCACTAGCGGGACGATGATGGATAAATGCTAGCTGATGATACCACACTATGAGCGATTGATAGCTCACCCCAAACTCCTTGCTGCGCCATCGGCGTACCCTTCTCAGGGTACGGGATCATACAAATTGCCGTTATAAAATGGGTGGCAGCGCCCGATGCGTTTGATAGTCAGCCAGCCACCACGAAAGAAGCCGTGTTTCTGGATGGCTTCGTAGCCGTAGTGCGAGCAGGTAGGCTCAAACCGGCAACTCGGCGGTGTCATGGGCGAGATGAACTTTTGATAGAAACGAATGAGGCCGAGCGCGACATATTTCATGATAGAACGAGTCCTTCCGGCGAGTCAGCCTGCCAGAGATGGGCGCGTTGCAGCAGATGAGTGACATCGGTGGCAAGTTGTTCGTAGGTTGCCTGCGCGGCGCCGGTCCGCGCAATCAAGACGAGATCGTAGCCGGGGGCAACATGGCCTGCCTTGATTGCCAGGCGGATGATTTCACGCAGGCGGCGCTTGACGCGATTGCGGGTGACGGCCCCGCCGACGCGCTTGCCCACCGTATAGCCGCAGCGGCAAAAGGCGAGGGCGTTGGGCGCCCAACCCAGTGTCAGCAAGGCGCTGCCCACTGAGCGCCCCTGCTGGCGGACATGCTGAAACTGGCGCGCTTTTTTCAAGCGAGCCGGTTTGTGCGCATTCTGTAGAATCCTGGGTCGGAGCATCTCCTGCGTTTCCGCCTGCATGCCTCTCCTTCTCGTCTCGCAGATCACTCGCGCGCCTCCCGCCTTGGCGCCCGCGCCTGGGCTGCGCGCCCGCGCTGCTACACGACGGTCAGCCGCCAGCGGCCCTTGAGCCGCCGGGCGCGCAGCACTTTGCGGCCTCCGCGTGTGGACATGCGCTTGAGAAAACCATGTTCCCTTTTACGAGGTATACGTTTGGGTTGCCAGGTGCGTTTCATATCATTTCTTCCTCACACTGCATATACGCTCAGCATTACACCCAACCGCCAGAGCGCGGATTGATCGAACGGGTGTGCGCTTGCGTCTGGCAGGTGATTGCGATAAAGCTTTCACCCAATTCTACACCCTGGCGCGGATTTCTGCAACTGGATATGCCGCCTGGCAGTTCCACCAAATCTGAGGTGTTGGCAAGCGAGGTCTGTTACTTGTAGCGCCGCCATCTTGGCGGCCAGCGTTGGCCTGCTGATACGTTCGCGCTGGAGGGCGCACGCTCGCTCTGGCGCAGCGTTGGCCGCCTGGAAGGCGGCGCTACAAGTAACCCGCCTGGCTTCTGCCAACCCGTAGCGCCGCCCTCTTGGCGGCTCACCGTTGGCCTGCTGATACGTTCGCGCTGGAGGGCGCACGCGCGCCCTGGCGCGGCAGTGGCCGCCGGGACGGCGGCGCTACGAGTTGGCCGAGTTGGCCGCCGGGACGGCGGGATGTGGTATCAGCCGAGGTGGCAGCTTGAGAGGCCGCGCTTTTCCAGGTACTGCTGGTGATAGTCTTCGGCTTTGTAGAAGGCGCCTGCCGGGGTGATCTCGGTGACGATGGGCTTTTTGTAGCGTTCAGATCGCGCCAGCGCCTCTTTGGAGGCGGTGGCCGCTGCCTGCTGCTCCGGGGTGTGGAAGAAGATGACCGAGCGGTATTGTGTGCCAGTGTCTGGCCCCTGGCGGTTGAGTTGGGTGGGGTTGTGGTTGTCCCAAAAGACGTTAAGCAGCTCCTCATAGGAGACCCGCGCGGGGTCGTAGGTGACTTCGACGACTTCAGCATGGCCGGTTTGATCGGTGCAGACATCCCGATAGGTGGGTGTATCGAATGTGCCGCCTTCGTAGCCGACTTCGGTAGAGACGACGCCTTTGACCTGACGGTACGCGGCTTCGACGCCCCAGAAGCATCCGGCTCCAAAGGTGGCCTTTTGCAAGAGTGTTTCTGACATGGTGATCGCTGTTCCTTTCTGCTGATCTCTCTATCTTTTTATATGTCTTTTGTGGCTGGCGTTTGTTACGGAGCCATTACCAGGCGCTATCAGGCGGATTTCAGCTATATGTTATATGGCCTATGGAGACAAGATTATTTCACTAAGCAAGGCCACCGGCAAGCCGGGGATTTTCTTAAATGCACTGTCGTTCGTCACAAATAACTCACAACCAGCTATCAAGGCTGTCGCTGCATGGATTGCGTCAGGCGTTTTGACGCTTGTGGTTGCTCTGAGACTAGCCGCATGCTCCAGCACCGCATGGGAGATAGATATAAGCCGCACATCTGGGGAATCTAGCAGCGCGCGACAGTCTGCTTCAAGACCTTTATTCCCAATTTTTAGAGGCTTGACCAGAATCTCCAGAAGTGTGAGATCGCTTGTAGCGACACTGAGAACTCCTGTACGTGCTCCCTCCCAAAGGGGCCGAAGTATGGTTTGGTATGGTTCTATAAGTTCAACTGCATAGATGATGCTGTTTGCATCCAGGTAGACCAAGCCTTGTTTAGGAAGGGCTAGCGCTCCCACGAGTCACGTTCCTCCCGAATGTAGGCATCCACTTCTTCAGCCGTTTGGAATACACGATGCCCAGGAACTGTTGAGAGAATATCGAGTACGTGCCGCTTCTCTTTGGGTTCCTCATCTTCGATGACCACGAAGACATTGGCTTGCTTCCCTGGGGGGAGTTCTGGGGCGCTGATTTCAATTTTGCCACCTGGCAGAACGGTTGTCTTGATATGTACTGCGGTTGCCATTGCCTGCTGCTCCGTTTCTGCGTGCCAAATGCGTATTACGCACGATAATGCCATCCCTGGATACAGCATACCACGCGCCGCAGCATTCCGCTGCGGCGCGTGAGGAGAGCATTTTGTGGAAGCGGACGAATCGGCCATTGAGAGAGGCAGGCTGTTATCCTTGCTGGGTGACGAGCGCACGCTCAGGGGCGTGCGTCGGGGCGTCCTGGGAGACAACGGTGACGGCTGCGCTGGCGCAGCAGGTTGGGCAGAGGGTGTCATCGGGTTCGTGGATGATGGTAAACCTGTAGCCGTTGCGCTTGATGCGAACATGGAGCGGCGCTGTACGGTGTACGTTGATGTGCGCAAACCAGTCAGGGAGCGAGGACCAACCCGTCAGATGGGGCCAGGTTTGCAGGCTGGCGACCTGTTTTCCTTGTTTTCGCACCCACTTCATGAGTTCGTTGACGGCAGCATGAGGCACATCTTTATAGCTCACGGTTTTTTCCTTTCAAGTTGGCAACAACGTGGGGCGTTCGGCCAGGTGTTCTTGCTCCGTACAGGGTCCGTGTAGTCTTCGTATCAGGCTGATGTACCAGACTTTCTGGCTTTCAGTTCATGGGTGAAGCATTTCTAATGCCAATTTGACCAGCCCTCTATTGAAGACGCGCTTGTCCGTCCATTTGCTCCGAGTGATTACATACCATAAATCAGGTTTCTTGTGTAGGATTTGGGGCAAAAATAGGACTGTTGTCTCAATGGTACCGGAACAAATTGCGTCTTTTGTTTTGCTGGCCCGCGCGCTGCCCTGCCATCGCTCTTAGAATGCCTCACAAACCGACGGTTGGCCCCACCCCTGCCGCCTGGAAGGACGGCGCTACAACCCCGCCCCTGCTCGTGCGGAGGTTTTGTGAGGCGCTCTTAGCCTGGTCGTCCCCCTGGCATGGTCCTTGCCCGCAGGGTGCATCAGGTTTGCGTGCGCTTAGAGAAGAGAAGGAGTGGAGGCAATGGCGACCTCACGAGAAGGCCCAGGCGGCTGCGCGATCACCAGTTTATTTCTGCTGGTGCTGCTCTTGCCGGTGATTGGCTCGATTGTCCTGACGTTTATGATTCTGGGCGATGAAATGAATTGTGGTGAGAAGACGCTCTGGCTGGTGCTGGTCTGGGTGGTACCGGTGGTTGGCCCGCTGCTCTATCTGCTGCTGGGGCAGAGACGCAATCGGGTGCTGCCCGCCTATACCTGAGTTCTGCCCTGGAGGCTTTCATCGCCGGAGGGGATCGAGCCGTTCACGATTTCCGTATATCTCTGGTCTGGCTCTTGCTATCTTCACCTTGCCAATTTGGCGGGGGATGATACCAAATCCTGTTGAATGCCTGGGGTTTCGACTTGTAGCGCCGCCCCCTTCGGGAAGGGCTTCGCCAGAGCCGCTTGACCGCGCTGGGCGCGGCCATTCTCGCTCGGCTGCGCCTCGCTCGCGCGTCTCTGCCGCTTGCCTCGGCT
Source organism: Ktedonobacterales bacterium (assembly GCA_036557285.1). NCBI lineage: Bacteria > Bacillati > Chloroflexota > Ktedonobacteria > Ktedonobacterales > Ktedonobacterales bacterium. Next base: position 91,764 of record DATBHW010000047.1, on the reverse strand, counting down.
ATGCCTCGTCGAGCGAGAGGTCCTCGCTCCCGTTGGTCGCTCGCGCGTCCCTTCTTGGCGGCCAGCGTTGGCCTGCTGGTCCGCTGGCCTGGAGGGCGCACGCTCGCCAGGGCGCAGCGTTGGCCGCCAAGATGGCGGCGCTACAGGTAAGACGCTCCGCCACATGCAGATTTGGGATGAAACGACTCATCCCCGCCTGGCAGAGAGATGAGGGCCAGACACGATGCGGGAAACAGGAAAAAAGAGGAACGGGCCGCGCCCGCGCCTGACGCTGGCGCTGGGCGCGGGTAAGCTGGCTGGTTCAACCGGGCGTCTGCTGAAGGTGGGCGGCGGTACCAGCCTGCCCGGTATGCTTGCGCGCGCTATCGATCCCGATGTGCTGCGCAAGGTCATTGGGGCCAGCAAGGCGAAGAAGATTGCCATTACGGGCAGCAACGGCAAGACGACGACTTCGCAGATGATCGGGGCTGCTGGCCTGGCGAACGGGCTGCGCGTCTCGCAGAATCGCACAGGCGCGAATATGCTGCAAGGCGTGACGACGGTGGCAGTCAACGCGGCGAATCTGCGCGGCGAACTGGACGACGATCTGCTGGTCTTCGAGGTGGACGAGGGAACATTCCCGCTGGCAATCCCGGAGCTTCAGCCGGATGTGGTCATGGTCACGAATATCTTCCGCGATCAACTGGATCGCTATGGTGAACTGTATAAGGTGGCAAACGGGCTGGAGCGCGTCATTCGGGAACTGCCCGCCGCCGCGACAGTCTTGCTGAACGGAGATGATCCGCTGGTGGCGAACTTTGCCCCGGATATGCGAGCGCGGCGTCTGTACTTTGGGCTGGAGGCGCGTGGCCTGGGCGGGACGGTCCCCGAACACGCGGCGGATACGGTGCGCTGTGTGAAGTGCCAGCAGTATTTCGAGTATGAGGCGGTGTATATTTCGCACCTTGGGGCGTATCGCTGCCCCAACTGCGGCTACGCGCGGCCCAGGCTGGATGTGGCGCTGACGGCGGCAGAGATGAGGCCGCAGGGGCCGACGACCGTAACCATTCGCACGCCTGGGGGCGAGGCGGCGCTGACGATGCCGCTGGTGGGCATTCATAATGTCTATAACGTGACCGGCGCGATTGGCGGGGCCTACGCGCTGAGTCTGGATTTGAATAAGGCCGCGCTGGGGCTGGCAAAGGTGAAGCCTGCCTTTGGGCGGCTGGAGCCGATTCAGGCGGGCGATCAGACGGTCTATCTTTCGTTCGTCAAGAATCCGACTTCGTATAATACGATTCTGCGCACGATTGAGGGCTGGCCGGGCCAGAAGCATGTGCTGGTGGCGGCGAGCAATACAGTGGTGGATGGCGAGGACTTTGCCTGGTTCTGGGATGTGGAGGTTGAGGAGATCGCGCGCGATCTGCTGAGCGTGACATGCGGCGGCACGAAGGGCGAGGAACTGGCGATGCGCTTCAAGTATGCGGGCGTGCCGGAGGAGAAGATCGAGGTGGTTCATGATCGCCCGGCGGCGCTGAAGGCCGGTTTGCGCAAGGCGGGGCCGCAAGGCTCGCTCTTTATCTTCGCTGGCTATACGCCGACGCTGGAACTGCGACGGGCGATGACCGAGCGCGGCTGGGTGTCGCACGTCTGGAAGGAATAAGAATGGCCGACCTCAAGGATATGACGCTGCGTATCTGCCATCTGTACCCGTCGCTGCTGAGCGTGGCGGGGGATCGCGGCAATCTCTTTTCGATTCAGCGGCGCTGCGACTGGCGCGGCATCAAGACGGAGGTGCGCGAGGTGGAGGTGGGTGAGATGAGCGATTTTAGCCAGTATGATCTGATTCTGTCACACGGCGGCGCTGACCGCGAGATGCAGCTTGCTGCGCGCGATCTGCTGAAGAAGGGCGCGGCGCTGAAGGATGCAGTTGAGGCTGGCAGTGTGTTCCTGGCGGTGTGCGCCGCCTATCAATTGCTGGGCCACGAGTACAGGCCGTTCAGGGGCGATCCGCTGCCGGGGATTGGTCTGCTGGACCTGAAGACGGAAGGCGGCTCCGAGCGATTTATGACGCATCTGGCGATGGAGTGCGACTTCAGCGGGCAGCAGCAGGTGATGGTGGGCTTCGAGAACCACAGCGGGCGCACGTACCTGGGGCCGGACGCAAAGCCGCTGGGCAAGGTGGTGGCGGGCTGGGGGAATAACGGCAGAGATGGCTACGAGGGCGCGATCTATAAGCACGTTTATGGGACGTATCTGCATGGGCCGGTGCTGCCGAAGAACCCCTGGTTTACTGATTATCTGATCAAGGTCGGGCTGGAGCATCGCTATGGCGGGCCAATCGCGCTGTCCGCGCTGGACAACAAGGCCGAAGAGGCGGCGCACGCGGCGGCGCTGAAGCTGGCGCTGGCGAATAAGGGCAAGATGTCGGCGATTGAGGCGACGACTTGGAGACACTGAAACCCCACCTGTAGCGCCGCCATCCTGGCGGCCAACGCTGCGCCCTGGCGAGCGTTCGCCCTCCAGGCCAGCGTCCCGGCGGGCCAACGTTGAGCCGCCAGGATGGCGGCGCTACAAGTGGCCGCCAGGAAGGCGGTGCGGCAAGTGGTGTTGCGCGGCATGCTAGCTCTTGCGGACCCAGGCCGAGATGAGGGCTGGGGAACGGGCAACGCCGTTGTGGCTGACGATCTCCTCGCGTAGGCGGTCAGCCAGGGTTTCGATGTCCACTTCCTCGGCGGTCGCTATCCCAAACTTCACGATCAGCGGCAGGAGCGCGCGCACCACGTTGGCGAGCACCTCGTAGCCCAGCCAGTCTGGTCCAGCGCCAATGTCGGCCTCGTGGCGCAGGTGTGGGGCAGGTAAGTCGGCCTCCAGGAATGTGCTGTGGAGTTTCATCCCCATCCGTATCTCTACTCCAGCCCGTTGGAAGGCTTGCGTCATCCAGGTCCAGACTTGCTCAAAGAAGGGGGAGTGTGGCAGGGTGGTATCGGCGGCGCCAGCCATATCGTATTCCTGGAAGGCGACAACTCCGCCGGGCCGCAGGTGCTGCGTGAGGCGGCGCAAGATGGCGAGACGTTCCGGCAGATACAACAAGATGAGCCGACCCACGATGGCATCATATTCCTGGTCCAGGGCCAGTTCGCGGATGTCTGAGGCCAGGAAGGAGGCGTGCTTGAAGCCAGCGTCCTGAGCGCGGGCGTGTGCCAGTTGCAGCACGTCAGGGTTCGTATCAATGCCCAGGACGCTGCCGGTTGCGCCTACCAGTTCAGCGGCGATCAGGCTGACCTCGCCAGGGCCGCAGCCCAGGTCCAGCACGTTCATCCCTGTAGTAATGCCAGCTTCTTTCAGCATGTGCTGTGTGAATGGGTTGATCATCTGACCTTGTACGAGTAACCGCTGAATCTCTTTGGGGGCGTGTCCCAGGGCGTAGGTCTGGGTTGGTGGTTGCTGTTCCTGCACAGGTATTCCTTTCCTATCTTTCTCTCTCGCGGCCCGTGGTGGTCGCCGCACAGCAGCAATGATACTTGATCGGCGCGGCGTGGTCATGCGCAAGATTACCCATCTTGCCCTGTGCTACTGTATGCGCTTGCGCTGCCAATTCAGGCTGTTCAGGAAGCGCGGATGCGAGCAGGCGGCTGTTGTTGGGGGAGAGGCTGCGTTGGCGTGTTACCGATCTGCTGCTGAGCAGGCGGCTTGAACAGCCAGGCTTCCGGTTTGAGTGAAGCATCCTGCTTCACAAAGATGGTTTGCACGAGGCCGTGTGCGCTGAGAAAGCTGAGGATATTACGGATTTCTGGGTGGGTGTATTTCGTCGCGTCGGACAAATCGGCGATGGTGACGCGCCCATCACAGCGATAAAGCATTTCTTGCTGCAAGAGCGAGAGGGGGCGTACATGATATTGCGCGCCAGGGGTGCGCTGATAGCGCAGGGTGAAATCGAAGAGGCTGCCATCAAAGGGCGTGGTTGACGACATGAGCATGGCTCCTTTCGTGACTTGCCATGCCCATACGCCAGCGAGTACAATGGTCCTACCGGCGTATGGGGTTCCTTTCAACGGGTTTCCTACGGGCTGGTACTTTTGCCTGCCGTCTAAGATTCAGTTAGGCGGCGGGCCTTTCTCTTTGGCTCCCCTTTCTCTGGGTTTCACGGATTGCCTCCATAATCTCGTGCGGCGTCTTCCCCAGCGCCTCCATGAGCTTGCGACGATTTTTCATGGACGGGGCAGACTTCGCATTTTCCCAGTCGCTAATGCTGGCACTGCTTACGCCGCACGCTTTCGCAAGGTCTACTTGCGTCATAAACGCTTCTTCACGCAAGTCTCGTAAGGTGGGCATCGGAAAGGCTCCTCGCTAGGATGATTCTACGAGAGATTATAACATTCACCAGATACTTCGTCAAGTATCTATAAGTTCGGGGCCACTTGTAGCGCCGCCTTCCAGGCGGCCACCGCTGCGCCCTGGCGAGCGCCCACTTGTAGCGCCGCCTTCCAGGCGGCCCACCGCTGCGCCAGGGCGAGCGTTCGCCCTTGGGGCCAGCGTTCCGGCGGGCTAACGCTGGCCGCCAAGATGGCGGCGCTACAAGTGGCCGCCAGGGACGGCGGCGCTACAAGTAACACTCCTCGCTTGCCAACACCTCAGATTTGGTAGAACCTAAGTTTAGCTTCCATCTCATCTTGCCCCTAGCCAAAACGGCGGCTATCAGGCATACTAGAGGAAAGAGCTACTTTTGATGAATGGGAGGATGCCTATGGCTCGCAACGTGACTTCACTTCGCTCCAATAGGGTGCAGATGGATGCTGCGCTGGAGGCGTTCCGTCGGCGCTACCCGGCGTATGACAGCACGCGCTTGCTGGATGACCTGCGGGCGACGGAGTATGCCCGGCTGGACAAAGAGGGGCAGATTTACCTCGACTATACGGGCGGTGGGTTGTACGCTGAGCGCCAACTGCGGGCGCATCTGGAGTTGCTGAGCCAGCATGTCTTTGGCAACCCGCATTCGGATAATCCAACCTCGCGCGCGGCGACTGAACTGGCCGAACAGGCGCGCGCCTGTGTGCTGGAGTATTTCCACGCTTCGCCGGAAGAATATCTGGTAGCCTTTACTTCCAACGCCAGCGGGGCGCTCAAGCTGGTGGGCGAGTCCTACCCGTTTACGGCTGAGAGCCAGTACCTGCTCACCTACGACAACCATAATTCGGTCAATGGCATTCGGGAGTTTGCGCGGGCGCGCGGCGCGGCTGTCACCTATGTGTCGGTTGTGCCGCCGGAACTGCGGGTGGATGAGGCTGAACTCTTTGCGGCGCTCGACCAGCCCGCAGGCGGCGGTCCGCGCCTCTTTGCGTATCCGGCTCAGTCCAATTTCTCTGGCGTCCAGCATCCGCTGGAATGGATTGAGCGGGCGCATGAGCGCGGCTGGGATGTACTGGTGGATGGCGCGGCTTTCGTCCCGACCAATACGTTTGATTTGAGCAGGCGCCATCCTGATTTTGTGCCGCTCTCTTTCTATAAAATCTTTGGCTATCCTACCGGCATTGGCTGTTTGATTGCGCGCAAGGCGGCGGTGGCGAAACTGCAACGCCCCTGGTTTGCCGGTGGCAGCATCTGGGCGGTTTCGGTGGAGAGCGAGCGGCTGTTCATGGCGGATGACGAGGCGGCTTTTGAGGATGGTACGATCAATTATCTCAGTCTTCCGGCTATCGAGATCGGGCTGAAGCACATTCAGTCTATCGGCGTCGAGACGATTCATGCCCGCGTGCTGTGCCTGACGGGCTGGCTGATCGAGCATCTGCTTGCGCTGCGCCACAGCAACGGCGCGCCGCTGGCGCAGGTCTACGGGCCGCGTGATTGCCAGATGCGCGGCGGCACGATTGCGCTGAACTTCTTCGACCCCAGCGGCAAGGTGGTGGATGAGCGCGTGGTGGATCGGCGGGCCAACAGCTATCACCTGTCGTTGCGTACCGGCTGTTTCTGTAATCCGGGGGCGGGGGAAATGGCCTTTGGCGTCTCAAAAGATGCGGTGGTGCAAAACTTCGCGCGCCAGGAGCGGCCACCGTATGATGATTTCCTGACGGCGATGGGGCTGCAAAGCGGTGGAGCGGTGCGGGTCTCGCTGGGGCTGGCGACAACGTTTGCAGATGTCTATCGCTTTATGGAGTTTGCCCAGACCTTCATTGATGATGTGCCTGATAAGCGCGATCTGCCCTCCCGGCGGCACTGTTGAGGCAACTTGCCAGGACGCTTCTTTAGTTGATGCGCTTCGCTCGCGGCGGACGTTGTGATATGCTGGTGGTAGACTGTACTGTCTGCTCTGCACGCAAGGCTGAAGGGAGGCGCTCCCTATGGCGCAAGACTCAGAGACTATCGCGGAAACCGGGGTCTTTATGACAGCGGAGGATCTGGCACGCCTGCCCAATGACGGGTGGAAATATGAGCTGGTCGAAGGGAGATTGGCGAAGATGCCACCGACTGGAGGCGGCCATGATACGATTGCCTCGCGGCTGCATGTAGGGCTTGGGGCTTTTGTAGAGGCGCATAACCTGGGTGAATGTACACTTTCTCAGGCAGGTTACAAGGTGAACCCGCCTGGCAAGCGCGACACGGTGCTTGCGCCTGATCTGGCGTTTGTGCGGACGGATCGCCTGCCCCAGCCGGGAACGGCGGCCTGGGATGAGTTCTGGCAGCTTGCGCCTGATCTGGTGGTTGAGGTGGTTTCCCCCAGCGAGTCGCGGCCAAAGATGGAGGCGCGGGCGCGCCAGTGGCTGGCGGTTGGGGTGCCGTTGGTCTGGCTGATCTGGCCGAAATCGAAGCAGGTTGAAGTCTGGCGGCCCGGCGCGGAAAAGCCGGTGCAGACGCTGGGCGTGAACGATATGCTGGATGGGTTGGATGTTGTGCCTGGCTTTACGTATCCGGTGGCGCGTTTGTTCCGATAATGGCTGCTACCCCCGCTCAGAGAGCATCCGCTCGTAGACGCTCAGATAGCCGTCTATCATGGCGTCCAGACTGAAGTGCTGCTCGACGTGGCGGCGACAGGTGGCGCGATCAATCTTCAGGATGTCGGGCAGCCTGGCGACGGCGGTTTCGGCGTCGGGAACGATGAGGCCGTTGAGGTCATCCTTGATGATTTCGGGGACGGACCCCAGCGGCGTGGCAATGACCGGCAGGCCGCACGCGCCCGCTTCGATCATGGTGAGGCCAAAGGGTTCGCGGAAGGTGACGAGGTGCAGCAGGGCATAGGCGCTGCTGAGCAGTTTGTTGCGGTCCTGGGGGCCGACAGGGCCGATATAGTCAATCTGCCGACCGTCCACGAAGGGCTGCACCAGGGTGTCAAAATATTCCTGGTCTTGGATGATTCCGGCGATGATGAGCCGCATGCCGCTCTGCCGGGCGATCTCGATGGCGAGGTGCGTCCCCTTTTCGGGGGAGATGCGCCCCAGGAAGAGGAGAGAGTCGCCGGGGCGTTCGCTGAAGGTGAAGCGGGTGGTGTCAATGCCGTTGTAGACGGTGGCGAGGTAGTCCAGGCCATCGAGCCGATCTGCGTCGCTGATGCTGACGTATTTCACATAGCCATTGTACGCGCGGTAGGCCGGATGGATGCGCGGCGAACTGAAGCCGTGAATGGTGGTGAGTACGGGCGTGGGGACCAGCCGCGCCCAGGCATGGCCCATATAGTCATAATTGTTGTGGATCAGGTCGAACTCGCGGGCGCGCTCGTAGCAGTGGGCGATGTGCAGGTATTCGTAGACTTTGCCGTCCAGTTCGGGATGCTCGTAGATGGAGCCGGGGCAGATGGCGTCGAGCCTGCCCGCCGTTTCGGAATCGCCGCTGGCGAAGAGGGTGACATTGACGCCGCGCGCGACGAGTCCTTCTGCGATGTTGCTGACGACCTGCTCCCAGGGGCCATAGTGGACGGGCGGCGTGCGCCAGCAGACCGGCCCGAGCAAGGCGATTTTCATAGTAGTCCGTTCCATTACTGTCTTTCCGTCTTTCGCCTCCAAATGGATGAGATGCGGGCAAACCCTCGCTCTTCTTTATCATATTACCAATTTTTATGCCAGAGAAGCTGACGGTTGGGTCCACCTGACTATCGGGGGGAGGCCACTTGTAGCGCCGCCTTCCAGGCGGCTCACCGCTGCGCCAGGGCGAGCGTGCGCTCTCCAGGCCACTGTCCCAGCAGGCCAGCCCCCAGCCGCCGGGACGGCGGCGCTACCAGTACCACGTCCCCACAGCCCCCAGCCGCCTGGAAGGCGGCGCTGCAAGTTGGGCTGCCGACTCAGCGACACTACAAGGTCAGTTCCCAGGTTTCGCCGATGAGGTCGTGGCCGTAGCTGTGGTGGGCTTCCTGGGCGACGAGGGTGAATCCCTTTTGCTCGTAGATGTGGCGGGCAGCGACCAGGACGCTGTTGGTCCAGAGAACCATTTTCTGGTAGCCACGCCGCCGCGCAAAGCGGAGGCACTCTTCGACGAGGCGATTGCCCAGCCCCAGGCCGCGCGCCCTGGGTTCGACGAGCAGCAGCCGCAGTTTGGCAACGGTGTCGCTGGCCTGCACGCAAAAGACGGAGCCGACGATTTCGCCGTTCATTTCGGCGATCCAGCAGCGTTCGCGTTCGGGGTTGTAGTGGGTGATGAAGTCGGAGACGATCTGAGCGACCAGCGCCTCAAAATGCTCGTCCCAGCCGTATTCCTGGGCATAGAGGACGCCGTGTCGGTGCGTGACCCAGCCCATGTCGCCTGGCTCGTGGGAGCGCAGGATGAACGGCTGGGCATATTTGAAGCTCTTGCTGAAGACGCGCTCGATGGTGTCCATAGCTTTGAGCAACTGCTGCTGGTCCTCTTCGCTGAGGTCGTTGAGCATTTCGGCGATTTCGTCGCGCGAACGCTGGTCAAGGAGGGCGAAGGCTTGCTGGCCCTGGGTGGTGAGGCTGAGCAGGCGCTGGCGTCCGTCGGTTTCCGAGCGAACTTTTTCCAGCAGCCCCTGTTGTTCGAGCCGGGAGAGGAGACGGCTGAGGTAGCCCGCGTCCAGCCCCAGTTCGCGGCCCAGGTCAGAGGCGGTGAGTCCCTGGCGCTGGGCAAGCTCGAAGATGATGCGGGCTTCGGTCAATGGATAGGGGCTGTGCAAGAGTCCTTCGCGCAGCACGCCGATTTGCCGGGTGAAGGAGCGGTTGAAGTGTCGGACGGCGCTAATTCTGGCTTCGATGGTTTCAGTGAGCATGCGTGTTCTCCCATTCGGGAAGGGCTGCTTTTTATTTGCTATTGTGAACCATTTATTTGCTTTTGTCAAGGATATGATCTCGGCAAACAGTGCCACTCCTGTGATACCATTATGGAAGGTATCTTTTGGGAGGGATGCGGCAGTGATTCATTGCTGCATCTTCGTGGGGCGTGAGCCAGGAGCAGCGTGTCAATTTGGCGCGCGCCCGCTGGTTGTAGAAGGAGTGTGTATGGGCCGCAAGTTTGACCCGGCTATGAAGCATTTGTTATTGGCGGAAGATCGCCTGGAGCGGATTGACCGCTATGAGTTTCTGCGCTCGCTGAGGGTTGGCGAGGGCAAAATGGTGGCTGATCTGGGCTGTGGGCCAGGGTTTTTTACGCTGCCAGCGTCGGAACTGGTTGGCCCTACGGGCAAGGTGTACGCGGTGGATGTGCAGCAGGAGATGGTGGATGATCTGCGGGCGCGCCTGGCGCAGCAGGGGATTACGAATGTGGCGGTGCGGCGCTCCAGCGAACTGGAGCCTTCGATTCCGCCGCGCTCGGTGGACCTGGCGCTGGTGGCGTTTGTGCTGCACGAAGTTGATCAGCGTTCGTCGTTTTTGCTGGCGGCCAAACGTCTGCTGCGCGAGGATGGGCGCGTTGCGGTGCTGGAATGGGAGAAGAGAGAGACGCCGGTGGGGCCGCCTGTTGATGTGCGCATTACGGCGGAAGAGATTATTGCCGACGCTGCCGCTGCGGGGCTGGCGCTGGATGAGCAACGCTCGCTGCACGAGTGGCATTATTTGCTGACGTTTGTGCCGCGCTAGGGGGCTGGCGGTTAAAACCGCGCCTGGAGGCTGCGCCGCCAAGCCTGTCTGCACAGGCTCCCCACCCCTGGCGCGCCTGGGCGGCGCAACGCTGGCCTGCCGGTACGCTGACCTGAAGGGCACACGTCACTTGTAGCGCCGCCTTCCAGGCGGCCACCGCTGCGCCAGGGCGAGCGGTCGCCCTCCGATCCATCGGAGTGGCGGGCCAACGTTGAGCCGCCGAGACGGCGGCGGTACGGGTGGGCCGCCGGTAAGGTGGTCTGGAGGGCGCACGCCACTTGTAGCGCCGCCATCCTGGCGGCTCAACGTTGGCCTGTTGGTACGGTGGCCTGGTGGGCGACCGCTCGCCCTGGCGCAGCGGTGGCCGCCTGGAAGGCGGCGCTACCAGTGGCTGCCTGGAAGGCGGCGCTGGAGGGCAGGCGTCAGGCGATCAGGCGGTGGATCTGTCGGGCGGCGTCGGGCGGCCAGAGCCACCGCTCCAACTGCTGGAGCCGGATGGCATGCACCGCCAGCAGCTCGTTGTGCGTCATGACGCTCAAGACCTGCGGCGGCATATCCAGCGTCTGGCGAATCACTTTCAGTTCCTGGTAGAGCAGGTAGCAGGCGGTGGAGCGCGGCTGACCGCGCTGCTCTTCGGGACGCAAAGGCAGGCGCTGGTGGTGAAAATGCTCTGGTGGCGGCCAGCGGTTCAGGTCGGTGGGAGCGAGCAGCCAGGCACAGAGCGCCGCGCGCACGACGGGGGAGAGCCGCGAGAGCAGGACACCGACCTGCCATTCGCGCAGGGTGAGGGAAGGGCTGGGACCAGCGAAAGCAGCAGGGTTCCAGGGGCAGGGACGCAGGTGACGACGAAACGGTAAGGCCATCGAAGCTACCCTCCTTCTGCTGCGCCGCCTGCGAGCGACGCAGCAAAGCGGCTCCCCCAGTGGACTGGCGCCAGCGTGGCTGGCGAGCAGGGTCCAGGAGGAGCCGCTGGAGGGTGGCGATGGTACAATACCCTCTAGCCTCATTCCTGAATACCCTCCAGGACTGGGGTTATTGGTACGGTCAGCGGTCTAACACTGGCCGTACTAGCCATACTTCAGTTGATGATCACGGGTTGCTGATCTGTAGTGCGGGGGAACCTCCTGCAAGTGAAGATGCAGGAAGTATACCTGCTTGATGCGCCTATGTCAAGCATCGGGCGCGTATTTTTGCGGCAATAGGACTTTTTGGGGGAAGCGGGCGTCAGCCGCGTGTAGCGCCGCCGTCCCCGGCGGCCAACGCTGCGCCAGGGCGAGCGGTGGCCCTCCAGGTCAGCGTAGTGGCGGGCCAACGTTGAGCCGCCAGGATGGCGGCGCTACCAGTGGCGTGCGCCCTCCAGGTCAGCGGAGTGGCGGGCCAGCGGTGAGCCGCCTGGAAGGCGGCGCTACCAGTGGCGTGCGCCCTCCAGGTCAGCGTAGTGGCGGGCCAGCGGTGAGCCGCCAGGATGGCGGCGGTACCAGTGGCGTGCGCCCTCCAATCCAGCGGAGCGGCGGGCCAGCGGTGAGCCGCCAGGATGGCGGCGGTACGGGTGGCGCCCCGCCAGGTGGTAGAACCTCATCCACGTGCCGCGCTTTGCGCTTCTTTTCCTGATGGCTTACAATGGATGATGGAATAGGTGTCGGATAAGCTATGAGCTATGGGTAAAGGAGGCAGGTTGTTATGCCATCTGCCCCGCCAGCGAGGCAGAGGACGCCAGCGACTGACCCTTCTGAAAACTCAAAACGGCGTCGGAACTGGACGCCAGGGGCCGCAAGCTCCGCCAGCGCCAGAGCAGCAGGCCGAACTGGTCGAACGGGGGCGCAAGAGAAGCGGCTGGTGGCCTTTTCGTCGGTGCTGGCGGCTGTCGGGCTGACCAGCCTGAAGCTGATTGTGGGCCTGCTCAGCGGCAGCCTGGGCGTTCTGGCCGAGGCGGCGCATTCGGGGCTTGATCTGGTGGCCGCGCTGATGACGCTGGTGGCGGTGCGCGTGGCGGATCGCCCGCCAGATGAGACGCATAACTATGGGCATGGCAAGTTCGAGAACCTTTCGGCGTTTCTGGAGGCCGGGCTGCTGCTGCTGACGGCGGGCTGGATCATCTATGAGGCGCTGCGGCGTTTGCTCTTGCATGAAGGTCAGGTGGACCCCAGTATCTGGACGTTTCTGGTGATGGCCGTTTCCATTGCGGTGGACGCTACGCGCTCGCGGGCGCTGATGCGCGTGGCAAAGGAGCAGGGAAGCCAGGCGCTGGAGGCTGACGCGCTGCATTTTCGCACCGACATCTGGAGTTCGGTGGTGGTGATTCTAGGGCTGGTGGCGGTGCGCATCGGTCAGGCGGTTGCTGTGCCCTGGCTGGGACAGGCCGACGCGGTGGCGGCGCTGGGCGTTTCGCTGATTGTGATCTGGGTCAGCTTTCGGCTGGTGCGCCAGACGCTGGATGCCCTGCTGGACCGAGCGCCAGATACGCTCCCTTCGGCGCTGGAACACGCCGCGCAGGGCGTAGAAGGCGTGGTGGATGTGCGGCGGGTGCGAACGCGCCGGGCAGGCAACAAGCTTTTTGCCGATCTGGTCGTGGGCGCGCCGCGCACAGCGACGTTCGAGCATGCCCACGCGGTAACGGAGGCGGTGGAGCGCGCGGCGCGCGAGGCTGTGTGCGCCGATGCGCCCCAGGCGGATGTGGATGTGGTGGTGCATGTGGAACCGGCGGAAACGGCGGCGGAAACGACGGCCCAGGGTATTCACTATCTGGCGCTGGAGTTGGACTTGCGGGCGCATGATGTGCGCGTGCGCGTTCTGGAAGAAGAGCGTGGGACTGACGCGCTGGAAGCGGATTTGCATCTGGAGGTGGACCCCGATCTGGACCTGCGGGCGGCGCATGATGCGGCAACTCGTCTGGAGCGCGCGATCTATCGGGCGTATCCGGCGGTGCGCCGCGTGACGACGCACCTGGAAGCGCCAGATGTGAGTGTGGAGCATCGGCGCGATGTTTCGGCGGAGCAGCCAGCCCTGGTGTCGCGGGTGCGCCGGATTGCCGATGAGGTGGCCGGACGGGGAAGCTGCCACGAGGTCCATGTCTATCGGGTGATGAATCACGCGGAGGAGCAGCCGCCGACGCCGGAAGCGCCGCTCTATGATCTGGTGCTGCACTGCACTTTTTCGGGGGCCGCGCCCATTCAGCAGGTGCATGTGCAGGCGGAAGAGATTGAGCGGGCGCTGCGGGCAGAACTGCCGCCCCTTGGCGCGGTCTTGATTCATACCGAACCACCAGAAGAGGCGGGGGTATGACGGTTGAAAGCTGTGCCTGGAGGCTGCGCCGCCAAGTCCGCCTCCGGCGACGGGCGCTTGCCTTCCCCTGTGGGGAGCGGCGGGCCGCTGCTATGCCTCGGCATGCTCGTTCCCGTTGGTCGCTCGCGCACCCGTGTCTGCACGGACTCCCCACCCTTCGCAGGCGCAGCGTCTGTTGCGTGTAGCGCCGCCGTCCCTGGCGGCGAACGATCAGCCGCCTGGAAGGCGGCGCTACAAGTGGATTTCATCTGTGCTAGAATCGGTGAGATAGCTGATTGAACGCAGGTGTTCGCTGGGAGGCGCGTATGGACTTTGCCGGTTCCCACCAGGGAGGCTTTATGGAGCGATCCTCAGACGCACAGGCGCAGGGACAGGATGTGTCGGTGGTGAGTACGGGGCCGATGCCGTCCCTCGCGCCGCCCGCAGTGTCCCAGACGCTGCCAGCGGCGGAAGCCGCGCCTGAGCCGGAGGCGCGCCAGTCGGCGCAAGCGGGAAGCGGATCGGCTTCGATTTTTCGGATCGATCAGGAGCGTCTGGCCGTCCTGCAAGACCTCAACTGGCGGCGCGCGCGGGTTGTGTTGTGGGCGCTGGCGGTGGGTGTGGCGCTGGGCTTTCTGCTCTTGATCCCGACGGTACATCAGTCGCTGACTTCGCCTCCGGCTATCATCGCGCGTCCATTGCCTGCTGTGAGCCATCAAGCTGTCCCGCAGCGGCCTGCCTGGGCGGGCGTGGCGCTGGCGCTTGGCATTGGCGGGCCGCTGCTGGCGCTGGCGCTTGGGCTGATCGCGCTGCCCGCGCTGCTGTGGCGGGCGACCTGGCTGCGCCGCCAGAACCATCTGCACCTGGCAATTGGACGCCAGGGGCTGCTCTTTTTTCTGCCGGGGCAGATGGGCCGCTGGTTCTTGCTGCCCTGGGGGCATATCGCGGCGGTTACGGATGTGACTGTCGGCCCGCGCACCGGCAGACGCGCGCGTCTGCGCACAGTGGCCTGGCGACGGTGGGCGCGCTTGCGCCGGATGTTCGTGCATGGTCGCGGGCTGTCCCAATCGTCTGAAGCCAGGCCGTTGGTTCGTTCGCCGTTCCAGGCGCGCGCGCGGGCGGCGGGGCCGCGCTTGCGGCTGCGCGTTACGTGCTACGCGCGCCTTCCCGACAGGGGCTATAGCTGGCTGTTCAGCCTGGCCCCTTTTACGCGCCGCCAGGGTTCGGCTTGCTTTCGGCTAGAAACTGGCTGGTTCGAGACGGCAGCCGACAGGCCGGACGCCGCTTCTCTCCCCCTGAGCGCGGGGGAGACAGCGCCGCGCAGGCGAACTCCCAAACCGGCGCAGCCAGCCATCTCGCTGCATCGGGTGCTGCTGGGCCTGTGGGCTGCGTCGCTCTTGCGGGCGCAGCGCGGGCTGCTGCCGCTGCCCCGTTCGGGGGGCGCGGTGCTGCTGAATACGTCCGCGCCTGCCCAGGGACCAGAGCCAGGGGCGCGGCGCGTGGATGTCGCGGCCTGGGCCGCTTTGCCACTGACGCCCGCGCTGATCGTGGCGCAGGTGGGCATCACCTTGTTCAGACGCCAGCCCCTTGCGATCAGCGGGGTACTCGATCTGGCGGCGCTCTGCGTGCTGACGCTGGGGCTGGGCCTGCTGCTGGCGGGCATACGCTGGCCGAAACGCGGGCGTCTTTTTGTGGGCGGCGCGTTCTTGCTGGGGTTGGCGGGCGCGCTCAATGTGGCCTATGGGGAGATCGCTTTCCTGCGCGATTGGCCCCATGCTTTTCGGGCTGCGCCGAGCGCGCCGTTTTTCTTTCTGGAGGCGCTGGCTGGCCTGCTGCTGATCGTGGGGGGGGTGGCGCTGGGGCTGGAGGGCAGCGGACGCCCCGGTGTACGCGCGGCGGCTCATCAGCATGTGGGGGCCGGGCCGCGCGCCCGCCCGCACAGCGCCGAACTGGTGGTTGCCCTGGGGCTGCTGGGGCTGGGGGTGGCGCGGGTGCTGGAAGACATCAATCTGGCGGCGCTCAGCAGCGCCAGCGCCGTCGCGCTGCAATGGCTGGGCAATACGCTGGCCGAGCCGCTGCTGCCGCTGGCGATTATTGGCCTGAGCTATTTCGCGCTGCTCGCGGGTCCGGCGCTGCAAAAGTTCTTCCGCGCGCTTCAGGCGATCTATGGTCTGGCGCTGGGGCTGCTGGGACCGGCGGCCTTTATCGTGGCGTATCGCGCCAGCGGCGGCGTGGGCTTGCTGCCGCGCGCGTGGGCGCCCCTGCTGGCGCTGGAACTGATCTGCGGTCTGCTGGTGGTGGTCGTGAGCCTGCGGGGAAAAGTCGCGGAGGGCGCGGAGCCTGGCGGGGGCGACGGTACCAGTTGAAACCGTGGGCATTCAACAGGATGCGCTATTACAGGCAGGCTTAGCCGCGCTGGCTCAGAATGAAGACAAAAAGGTTCTCTCCTAAGAATGCCTCACACAACCGACGGTTGGCCCCACCCCTGCCGCCTGGAAGGACGGCGCTACAACCCCGCCCCTGCTCGTGCGGAGGTTGTGTGAGGCGCTCTAAACCAAAAGGCATAGAGGGCTTGCGCACTATAGCAAGATGAACTTCTCGCGGCTATCAAGGAGACAAAAGAAAGGAGTACAGAAATAGAACGGCCCGCCGCCTAGATGCTCACTAGGACGGCGGACTCAGAAACACCAACCCGTGAACCCCGTTAAGAACCCACGCGCCGGTAAGGCTATTGTACTCGCTGGCGCGTGGGCATGGCAAGTGATGAAAGGAGCCATGCAGAGCTATGCAAAAGTCGCCCCACCCCGCAGGCGGTACAAGCCGAAACTGTGGGCATTCAACAGGATGTGGGTTCCACCAAACATGAGGTGTTAGCAAGCGAGACCTGTTACTTGTAGCGCCGCCTTCCAGGCGGCCAGCGTTGGCCTGCTGGTCCGCTGGCCTGGAGGGCGAACGCTCGCCAAGGCGCAGCGTTGGCCGCCAAGATGGCGGCGCTACAAGTGACCCCCGATCATTGGTGGACCTAGGTACGCCATAGACTTGACATTTTTCTGCCAATTGTTTACAATCCACTATGGAGGTATCAGGTTCTATAAAGGAGTCGTCTGGACATGCCGACATTGAGAGATTTACGAGAAGCAGCTCTGCTGTCACAACAAGAATTGGCAGCTATGCTTCAGGTGAGCCGACAAACAGTATCAGATTGGGAACATGCGCATGCCCGGCCACGCCCAGTGTACCGTCGTAAGCTCGTTGAAATCTACAAGAAGGAGCCAGAAGAAATTATAGCGGCTATCAAAGCAACGGCAGAGGAAGAAAAAGAACGGGCTGCCGCGTAGTCAATTCCTACAACGGCAGCAGTACCAACTCGCAAGCCCCCATTAAGAACCCACGCGCCGGTAAGGCTATTGTACTCGCTGGCGCGTGGGCATGGCAAGTGATGAAAGGAGCCATGTCTATGCAGACCGCTGTCACGTTTGATGTCACTTTGCGCTATCAGCGCACGCCCTGTGCGAAGTACCATGTGCGCCCCCTCTCGCTCTTGCAGCAACATGTGCTGTATCGCTGTGACGGGACGGTCACGATTGCCGACCTGGCCGATGCGACCCTGTATACCCACCCTGAGATACGCAGCGTGCTGTGCTTTCTCGTCAAGCATGGCCTGGTGAAAACCTTGATGCCTGAAGCCTGGTTGTTTCAGCCCGCTACAGGTTCCCAGGTGAGCCACATACCTCCCCGCCCGTTGTCCAGCAGAGCCATCAAGCCGCGCTTCATACGACGTATCTGTCAGCGTCTGAAAGACCGCCTGCATCCCTGCTCAGAAGGAGAAGCCCTGACCTGAGCGTTGGTTCTAGCAAACATGAGGTGTTGGCAAGCGAGGCATGGTACTTGTAGCGCCGCCTTCCAGGCGGCCAACGCTGCGCCAGGGCGAGCGTTCGCCCACCAGGCCAACGGACCGGCAGGCCAGCGTTGAGCCGCCAAGATGGCGGCGCTACAAGTGGCAACCCCCGATAGGGGGTGGAACTCTGAGCGTTATCCGACTTGACGACGGGGGCATCCGCCTCTACAATGGGCAGTGGAAGCGCCATGCCGGGGGTGTAGAGCGCGCCTACCCGACGCTGAAGGAGGGTTCGTTTTTTGGAAGGTCATTCACACGTTATTGTTGCGCTGGCGGGCGCGGTAGCTGTTGATAGTTTTCTGCATCTTTCCGGGCCGCCGTTGATCCTGGGGAGCCAGGAGCCAACCCTGAGTATGCTGGCTGTGAAAGGTATCTTTTATGGTGGGGTTGCCATCGGTGGACTGGCCCCCGATATTGATAATACGGCCAGCACGATGGGTCAGTGGTTTCCTTTTCTCAGTTTCGAGATCAATCATCATTTCGGCCACCGCACGGTTATGCACAGTTTGCTTGGGGTTGGTATCTGGGCGGCGCTGGGCTATGGGGCGCAGCAACTGGCGGTGCATTTGCTGGCGGGGCATATGGGCGGCCAGCAACTCAACTTTATCAACGGCTCTGAGACGCTCTGGCTGGCGCTCGTGCTGGGCTATATCCTGCATCTCTTTGGCGATTCGCTGACTGAAGAAGGCATTCCTATTTTCTGGCCGCTGCATTTTCACCTGGGTTTTCCGCCGATACGTCAGCTTCGCTTCCGCGCGGGAAGCTGGGCCGAGCCGGTTGTGGTCTGGATTCTGGTGATTCTGGTTGGTGTGGGGCTGTGGTTCAACGTGCTTCAGGTGTGACGATTCGCCGCCAGGGAGGCGGCGCTCCAGGCGAATCTCGTTTGATATGAGCCGGGCGAATAGGTTCGCCTGGTTCATGTCTTTTCTGGTACCCAGACTTGCGCGTCCCCACCAAAGTCGTAGCTGGCCGAAGCGATCAATCGCCCATCGGGCGACCAGGCGACCTGTGACGGATGAATATCCGGCAGAAAACTGTTGTGATAGGTGAAGACATGGCTGCCGGTATCAGCGTCCCAGACCTGCACAGTTTCATCGTCGCTGGCTGAGGCGATGCGCCTGCCATCAGGCGACCAGGCCGCGCCATTGACGGTATCAGTATGTCCCCGGTATCTGAAGAACTGCTTGCCAGTGCTGGCATCCCAGATGTGGACTGTTGGGTCTTTTTGGACTATCTGGTTCGGGGGTGTGTCTATGACAAGATCGATGCTGGCTGAGGCGATACGCTTGCCATCGGGCGACCAGATTGCTGTTCTCACGCTGCTGATATGGCTGTTATAGAGAGCAATTGTTTCGCCGGTGACAGCATTGAAAACATGCACGCCTGGCGGGAACTCGTCACCAGCAGAACTTCCAGCGACAATGCGCGTGCCACCAGGGGACCAGGCCAGAGCGCATGGCGCAAACTGCTGTGGTTGATAGGTAAGCAGCAGGGTATCGGTGAGGGCATCCCGAATCTGAATACTGTGGAAGTCCGACGAAGCGATGCGCCTGCCATCGGGCGACCACTGCGCAATGAAGCCGCGCTTGGTATATGTGACCATATGACCACCAGTAGCGGTGTCCCAGATATGGAGGTTTTCCTTAAAATCTGCTGAGGCGATCTGACGGCCATCCGGCGACCAGGCGAGGCTTGATATAAGAAGGCCGTCGGCATGCCCGCGATACGTCAGCAGTGTTTTGCCAGAGGTGGCTTCCCAGATTTGGATGGTTTTATCTATGTCCCCGCCTGCGGTGGCGATGCGTGAGCCATCGGGCGACCAGGCAAGTATGAAGACGCCATCTTCATGCCCCTTGTAGGTGACGAGCGCAAGAGAATGAGGAGCAACGTAGCGCGTCAGCCAGGCTACTCCGGCTCCGGTGGCGAGTAATCCACCTGCACCGACCAGGCCCGCCAGGACGGTGCGCCGCGATAGGGTGCTTCTGGCGGGCGGTGGTGGCTCCTCCCGGGTCGGCTTCTCCAGGGCTGGAGTCGCAACGCCTCTTACACTTCTCACCCAGGAGTAATATTTCCAGAAGTGATATTTCCAGATGTAGTGCCTGGGAAGTGTGCGAATAAATGCGGCGAAGACGTGTAAGAGTCCGCCAAGCAGGCTCCCTATGACGGCCAGAAGGAGTGCGAGGAGGACGATGCCGCTGTCTAGCGCGCGAAAGTGAAAGACGATCTGGAACATGACGAGCGCGCCGGATGCAGCCGCCAGCCCATAGGCTGGCGACAGTGGAAAGGCGCGCGGCAAAGGCGTTTTCGCCCAGAAGATCATCGCGGCGATCAGCGCGATGCTAAAGCAGGGGGCTGTCAGCCCCAGCGTTTTGTTCAGGCCAAAATTCAGATTATATGTGGCTACAATGGCGTACAAAGGAAGAAACAGGAGGCAGGGCGCTTGATCCCAAAAGGATTTGGTCGCCCATTCTCGGCGGTCCAGCAGGAAGCGCAGCAGCAGCGCATCCGCCAGGACGGCATAGCTGAGAGAACTTTGCCATAGCCCGCCGAGGAGGCTGATGAGTGCCCCAAACACAAAAGCCAGGCTCAGGCGCCTGGCAAGCGCAAAGAGCAGAGATCGCCGGGCAGGTGTTACGCGCATGGTGTGACGAAGCCTCCTTGCGAATCGGGCTTGCTGCCTCCTCGCCTTTTCGTAATTATAGCCGCTTGCGGGGAAGCTGGCAAGGGGGCCAGAAAGGAAGAGGGATACTGCCAGTAGCATCCGCAAGCATTCAAGAAGATTTGATAGAATAGCTGGCGGCGCAATTCGGGTTATAGAGGGGATAGCTGGCGCGTTATTATAGAGTGAGTCTCTGCTCTTTTTGAGAAGGATTGCCTGCTGATCTTGCAACGGATACGCTGGCTGCGCTGGTTGGGCGCGTGTGCCTGGCGGCCAGAATTGGAGCGTTGTTGATGAGAACCTTCAGGGTTGTCTGGAAAAGGACCGGCCCGCGCCGGACGGCGAGGCTGGCTGGCTGGCAGCGACGGGCGGCTGGGGCGCTGCTGCTGGCGCTGGCGCTGTGCCTGGCCGGAGGTGTCGCGCAGGCGTGGGAAGCGGCTCCTGCGTTTGCAAGCGGCGGGTCTGTCGGTTTTAAGACGCCGAATTACCGGGGGGTGATTGCCGGGCCGCCTGGCGCGCAGGTGAGTATCCAGGGCGCCTCCTGGCGGCCCTATTCTTCTGTAACGTTGAGCCTGGGCCTCTCCAGTACGAGCTGCGGTGGAGCAAAGACGCTCGGCTCCTATCAGACAGATCAGTATGGCGATTTTGTCGCCGGTTTTTTGTGGCCGTTGGAAGTGAACAAGGTTGGAAAGTATTATGCCTGCGTGGTTCAGCCGGGCTTTGGAACGGCTCTTTCGGCGAACAGCTTTTCGCTGCTTACCAGCCAACCGGCTGCGCTGGCTTTTTCGCCGGACACTATCGTTGCCGGTGAGACCTTGACGATTATCGGCACGAATTGGGTGCCTGGACCGCAGACGCTGAATCTGGTGATCGTGCCTTGCAGCGCCGTCTGCAACGCGCCGCCGGTAGCGCAGACGGATGTTGTCACGGAGAAGGATGGGTCGTTTCGCCAGACGTTGACTATTTCAGGAGGGGCGGCAAGCGGGAACTATTATGCCCAGGCGGTGAACTCTACAACCACCCTTTCTGCCACTGCCGGGCCGATCCCAGTGACCGCCCAGGCAGCGTCTTCAGGGACACCTGTGCCGGGCATTAGCCCGACGACGACGGCCACACGCACGACGCAGGGTTCGGGTGATTCGTCAACGACGAATACTCCCTCGCTTGGTGCGACCAAATCCACTCTCAAAGATGCCGTGCTGGCGGCGGTATTGGGGGTGGTGGCGCTGCTCGCGCTGGTTGGCGGTCTGGCGTTCTTTATCGGGCGCTCACATGGGGCGGAGGCGCCAACCACCGCCAGGGCGAGAAAAGAGGGCGAGCCAGCCGACACTCGACCAGGAGAGAGTGGGCGAGCAGGGCAGTACGCGCTGCGCGCTGCTGCCCCTGGCGCTCGCCCGCAGCAGGGGATGCTGACGCTTCCAAAGGGCCATCAGGGCAAAGAGGGGCCAGTAGGCGCGGAGCCGCTGCCTGCGCTCAGCGGGCGACAGTCGGCCAAACTGAGCAGCGCCGACGATTACCCCTGGGACGAACGGGTTGTTCCGCCTGCTCCCCCGGAGCCAGAGCCGGATGAGGAGATCGCTCCAGAACAGGGGCCGGGCGGGCCGGGGTATCCACAGAGCGGCGCGGCTCCTGGCGCTCCGACGCCGTTCATGCCGCCGCGCCGCTCACAGCGGCACAGGCCATCGGCAGATCGGTGGAGGGAGCGGTAAGTACGGAGGGCGGCAGCGCAGCCTGCCGCCCTCTGCTTTTGCTGCGTTCAGGAGCCATCGGGCGCCTGCTCGTCGCGCTGTTGGGTGTGCGGCGACTCTTCTTCGTTTGAGGGCGGATTGATGGTGGCTGAAGCCGGGGTCATGGTGATACCCAGGCCGGCGCGATTCGCCTGCAAGTCTTCCTGACGTTCCCCGGCGGTGGGGCCAGCCGCGCCTTCCACGCTTTTACGCGCCTGAAGTTGATAGAGGATGCCCGACAGACCGGCAGCCGTCTGGCGCTGGCCTGCCCAAAACGAGTTGAATTCGGCCCCCAGGAGCAAGATGATGCCGAAGTAGTAGAAGAAGACCAGCGTCAGTATGGCAAAGCCTGCGGTTGAGCCGTAGCTGCTGGGTTTCAGCAGGAGCGTTGCGTAGAAAGGGAAGGCGATCACGTAGACTTCCAGCAGCGCCCCGGCGATCAGCGCGCCCCTCCACGCGTCTTTTATGCGGAGTGGCCGGTTGGGGATGACCATGTAGATCACCAGGAAGAGGATGGTGGCGATAAGAAAGCCCGCGATGATCGTTCCAATCGTCAGCAAGAGACGGGTGGCTGGGGAATTGCCGAGAAACTTATCAACAATGGTGGTGGTGAGAAACGATGGCACTGCCGAAACGGCCAGCAGCACAGGCATGAGGGCGGCGAAGATGAGCATCATGAGCAGGGCGATGCTGTTCTGGAGCAGAAAGCCACGCGAGGGCAGGCGGTAGATGATGCCAAAACATTGCTCGATGGCAACGAAGAGCCGCGAACCAAACCAGATACTCAGGAGGATGGTGAGGACGACAAACACGCCTGAACTGGCTGCCAGCCGTTTCAACGCTGGATCGATGAAATCCCTGGCTCCAGGGAGCGCGCTGGTGATCTGATCGATGAAACGCTGTTCCGCTCCGGGGGCCAACCCGCTCAGGAAGAGGCCCAGGAAGCTGAGCAGCATCGCCAGAATGGGGACAATGGACATCAGCAGGTTATAGGCGAGCATGGCCGCCAGATTAAACACCCAATCGTTGTTGAGTTTGGTCCAGAAGGCGCGCAGACCCGCGAACATTTTTCTGAACGCCTGCCTGAACCCAGGCGCCCATTTGCGGGGCCTGGTCTGCTGGTCCGGCTTCTGGCCCTGGGGGCTGGCCCTGGGGCGCTTCTGCCAGCGTGACGGCCCAGGTTGATTTGATCGCGGTTGTGAGAGCGACATCAGCTCCTCCATGACGGGTCGGCGCGGTGTCTGGCGAGCGATCTTGACGCCCACGCCTGGCTCTAGTATTCCAGAGGATGCAGGAACCATGCCAGCCAGGGGCCAGGCGCTTGAGCGCGCTCGCCTGCTGATGCAGCTACGTGGACGGCCTTACTGATGCTCGTGATGCGGGTGAAAGTGCAGCTTGCCCTGGTCGTCGCGGGCCAGAATGCCCAGGCCAGGGAAGGGATGATGGGTGACGATCAGGGCAGCCTGGCGGCGCAGGCTTTCTTCGATGATCTGCTTCTTGGTTTGCAGCGAGACGAGCGGCAGGTCATCTACCGCCGGTATCCAGGCCAGGCGCTCCAGATGGATGCCGTGTACGATGGCGTCGCCGCTGAAGAGGGCGGCGCTTTCGCGCCCCGACGGCCCGGACTCAATCCAGACGCTCTGGTGCGCGGCAGTGTGGCCTGGCGTCAGCACGACGCGCACGTGAGGGGTGATGGTCAGGTCGCCATCAATCAAGTCAAGCACGCCCGCGTCTTTGAGCGGCTGGATATTCTCCTCCAGGTAGGTCGCGGCGACCAGTTCGTTGGGATGAACGGCGGCTTCCCACTCGGTTTTCTGGAGGATGTAGCGCGCGTTGGGGAAGGTGGGCGCGTGGCGGCCATCCTCCAGGCGGCGCGTGTTCCAGCCGCAGTGGTCGGCGTGCAGATGGGTGTTGACGACGATCTTGATGTCTTCGGGCGCGATGCCCAGTGCTGCCAGTTGGTCCAGCAGCGATCCGCTGGGGCGCTCCAGCGCGACATTGCGCGTCATTTTTTCGCTGAGCTTGTTGCCATAGCCGGTTTCGATGAGCATCAATCCGGCCTCGGTCTCCAGCAGGACGGAATTGAGCGAGAGGGGGACGCGGTTGAGGTGATCGGGTGGCAGCAGGCGCTCCCAGAGGACGCGGGGGACGCGCCCGAAGATGGCCCCGCCATCCATATGGGCGCTGCCATCGCTGAGGATGGTTGTGCCAATCGTGCCGACGGCAAAGGCGAAGCGCCCGTCCAGAGGGGTGTCGGGCGCTTCGCGGGTGTGTGGTTCATCTGCTGAAGACATTATGCTACCTCCTCTTCCAAGCATATCATACCTGCTCTTGCAGCGGCAATGCCTGCTGGCTAGAAGGTTCCACCACCTATCGAGGGCGTCACTTGTAGCGCCGCCATCCTGGCGGCCAACGCTTCGCCAGGGCGAGCGTGCGCCCTCCAGGCCGACGGACCAGCAGGTCAGCGTTGAGCCGCCAGGATGGCGGCGCTACAAGTACCATGCCTCGCTTGCCAGACTCATTTTTTTGGGTGGAACGTGGCTAGAGGGCGCTCAGGCGAGATCAGCGGATGCGCTGGCATTGCTTGTGCAGAAACAGGCGGGGTAGACGCCACCACCGAAACGCAAGCGATGAAAGGAATAGCAGCCATGCAGTCCTATCCAGAGTCTCAGCAGCGGTCACAGGACCAACCGCAGGGGCCATCTCAAGCGCCACAAGAGCAGGCTGGCAGAGGGTATCAGCCACCAGAAGGGACGTACCAGCCACCCCAACAAGCGCAGCCGGGCTATCAGCAGCCCTATCCATACCAGCCAGCGCAGCCGGGCTATCAACAGCCCTATGCGCCCGCGTATCCTCCGGGCTACGCGGGGGCGTATCCAATGGCCGGGCGGAAAGACTGGCTGACGACGCTGCTGTTGTGCCTGTTCGTGGGTGTGCTTGGCATCCACCGCTTCTATACGGGGCATATGCTCATCGGGGTAATTCAGCTACTGACGTTTGGCGGCTGTGGCATCTGGACGATTGTTGATTTGATTATGATTGTCACCGACAACTATAGGGATGCCAATGGCTTCCCGCTCGTCAAAAAGTAAGGGACACAGACAGCAGAGCAGGCAGAAAAGCTTTTCTGCCTGCTCTGCTGTCTGTGTCAAAGCTGGTAGTTCCACCACCTATCGGGGTTGCCACTTGTAGCGCCGCCATCTTGGCGGCTGGACGCTGGCCTGCTGGTGTGCTGGTCCGTAGGGCGAACGCTCGCCCTGGCGCAGCGTTGGCCGCCTGGAAGGCGGCGCTACCAGTACCATGCCTCGCTTGCCAACACCTCATTTTTGCTAGAACCAAAGCTGGTAGGGGGCTTGACAAGCTGAGGTTTTGCCCGTAGTATAGGAGCTAGCTCTGGCTCAATCTTCATACAGGCCCGGCTGCTTGTGAGTGATGTATCCGGCTCAGGGGTTGTTTGTGAGATTGAGGTTTTGGTATCGAGATTTGGCGCCGAGACGCGCCGGCCAGACACACCAAGCTAGCCCTGAAAAATAAAGGAGAGAGCCAATGCAGCAACCGCCCTACCAACAGCCGTCGGGGCCTTATCAGCAGCCATCGCAGCCCTACCAGCAGCCGTCGCAACCCTACCAGCAGCCCTATCCGCCCCAGGCAGGCTATCAGCAGCCGGGTGTGCCGATGCAGTACGCGGGAATGCAGAAGGATTGGTTGACCACCCTGCTGCTCTGCCTGTTTGTCGGTTCTTTTGGTGTTCACCGTTTCTACGTGGGGAAGACCGGCACAGGTGTCGCTATGCTGCTGACCATCGGCGGCTGCGGTGTCTGGACGATCATTGATCTGGTGACGATCATTACCGGCAGTTTCACAGACAGCAACGGGCTGCCGCTGCTCAAGAAGTAGGGCGGCGCGGCGCGCCCCGCCCTGGCGATTACAATCGCGGCTAGGGGCTGCGCCGCTCGCATGGTTGCGGCTACCACTTGTAGCGCCGCCATCTTGGCGGCAGGGGGCTGCGGGGCCTGTACCGCCGCCGTCCCTGGCGGCCAGCAGTTCGCCAGGGCGAACGCTCGCCCTCCAGGCCGACGGACCAGCAGGCCAGCGTTGAGCCGCCAAGATGGCGGCGCTACAAGTGGCGTGCGCCCTCCAGGCCGACGGACCAGCAGGCCAGCGTTGAGCCGCCAAGATGGCGGCGCTACAAGTGGCGGCGCTGCAAGTGGTATTCAGCGCGCTTTACGCTTCTTCTTCCGTGCTTCTGGTTTCTTTGACTTCCACCATCTCAGTTTCCGTGATGGTTTCCTCAACTACCTCACTGACCACTTCGCCGGACGAGGCTGCTTCGGTTTCTATCACCAGTTCGGGGGCCGCTTCTGGCGGGCGCGAGGTGATGCAGTGCTGATCGGTGGGGTCAAAGAGATGGATGCGCGACATGTCAAAGGACAGTTCCACCTCATCCCCAGGCCGCACAGAGGCCCGCGCGTCCACCCGCGCCAGCACCTGCTTGCCAGAGAGCAGCCCATAGAGCATCTGCTCATTGCCCAGGTTCTCGACCACCTCCACTTTGACGGGAACCGTTTGCCCCGCCAGGTCTGCCTGCCCTTCGTGTCGTCTGCGGGCCGCCTGCGCCTCCTCCAGATGCTCAGGCCGAATGCCCAGCGTGACCTGTCGCCCGATATAGCCTTCCGCGCGCACCGCTACGTCCTCTGGCACCTTCAGCGCCATGCCTTCGGCCAGATGCAGCATCACGCCGCCGTTCTGCTCCAACCTGGCCCCCTCGAAGAAGTTCATCGCGGGGCTGCCAATGAAGCCAGCCACAAACTGGTTGGCCGGATAGTCATATAGGTCGCTGGGCGCGCCCAACTGTTGAATCACCCCGGCATTGAGGACGGCGATACGGTCCCCCATCGTCATGGCCTCGGTCTGGTCGTGGGTCACATAGACGAAGGTGGTCTGCACGCGCTGATGGATGCGGGCGATCTCCGCGCGCATCTGCACGCGCAGCTTGGCGTCGAGGTTGGAGAGCGGTTCGTCCATGAGGAAGACCTGCGGGTCGCGCACGATGGCGCGTCCCAGGGCCACGCGCTGGCGCTGGCCGCCGGAAAGCTCTTTGGGCTTGCGTTTCAAGAGCGGCTGCAAGCCGAGAATCTCGGCGGCTGTCTGCACCCGGCGGCTGATCTCGGCTTTGGGGGTGCTGCGCAGCTTGAGGCCAAAGGCCATGTTGTCGAAGACGTTCATGTGGGGGTAGAGCGCGTAGTTCTGGAAGACCATCGCAATGTCGCGGTCCTTGGGCGGCAGGTTGTTGACGACGCGATCTCCAATACGGATCAAGCCCTCGCTGGCCTCTTCCAGCCCGGCGATCATGCGCAGGCAGGTGGATTTGCCGCAGCCGGAGGGACCGACCAGCACCAGAAACTCCTGGTCCCTGATCTTGAAGGTGATGTCGTGGACCACCTCCACCTTGTTGAAGCGTTTGTAGACATGCTCGAATTGAACTGAAGCCATGAGTCCTCCTTATTAAGTCCCTTGACTTGATCCCTTGACCTTTATCCCTTGACCGAACCGGCCAGAATACCGCGCACGAAATAGCGTTGCAAGCCAAAGAAGATCGCCAGGGGCAAGGCCATCGAGAGGAAGGCGGCGGAGGTCAACACTTCGTAGTTGGTGCCGAAGCTGTTGACCAGATTGGAAATAGTCACGGTCATTGGCGCTCTGTCCGGGTTGCCGCCCAGGAAAATCTGCGCGACGAGCAGGTCGTTCCAGACCCACATGAACTGGAAGATGACCAGCGACGCCAGCGATGGGACTGAGAGTGGCATGAGAATCGAGAAGAAGACGCGTATGTGTGACGCGCCATCTATGGCGGCAGACTCAAACAGATCGCCGGGCAAGGCGCTGAAAAAGCTGCGCAGCAGATAGATGGCGAACGGCAGCCCCAGCGCGGTATGCACCAGCCAGACGCTTATATAGTTGCCTGTCAGTTTCACGCCCGTAGAATCGGTGAGGCTGGCGAGCAGATTGAGGATGGGGATCAGGATAGTCTGAGCCGGTACGATCAGCAGAGCGACGATGATGAGAAAGATCCAATCGCGCCCCGGAAACTTCATCCAGGCGAAGGCGTAGGCCGCGAAGGCAGCGATCAAGACGGGCAGGATCGTGCCAGGGATGGCGATAAACAGGCTGTTGACAAAGGCGGTTCCCAGGCCCTGCGATTGCAGCACGTTTTGATAGTTTTCGATGGTGAAGTGCCAGGGGGGGAACAGGCCAGTCCACCAGCCGCTGCTGTGAATATCTGCTGGGGGGCGGAACGAACTGATGAGCAGGCCGATGGTCGGCACCGACCAGAGCAGCGCGATCAGGACGACGATGATGGTCAGGGCGCTGCCGCTGAAGGCATGGGCCAGGTGGCCGCCCAGGGAGCGGCGCTGCCCAACGGCCAGGGCTGCGCCAGAGGGCCGTAAAGCCAGTTCGGCGCTGGAGTCGGCGCCAGAGGATGTCTGTGGTGTTGTTCTCATCGCTGGGCCTCCTGAATGCGGAAGCGCCGAATGTTGAAGATCATGATGGGAATGATCGCAACGAGCAGCACGACGGCGAGCGCGCTGCCGACGCCAAAGTTGCTGAAGTCGAAGAACTGCTGGTAGTAGCTGACGGCAACGACGTTGGTGCCAGCGGTTCCGCCTGTCATGACGTATACGATGTCGAAGATTTTGAGGACGTTGATGAGCATGGTGGTCGCCACGACAGCGATGGTGGGGCTGATCATTGGCATGGTGATGCGAAAGAAGATGGAGAGTTCGCTGGCTCCATCAACGCGGGCAGCCTCTAAGATTTCGGTGGGGATGCCCTTGAGGGCTGCCGAGAGGATGACCATGCAGAAGCCGGTCCACATCCAGACGTAGGCGACGATGAGCAGGACGTTGTTGAGCAAGAGGTTCTTGGGGTCATTTGTCCATGCCTGGGGCTGCGCGCCAAAGGAGGTCCAGATGGCGTTGAGCAGACCAATCTGCTTTTCCCCAGGCGCGGCATAGGCGTAGACGAAGCGCCAGATGACAGCGGCGGCGGTCATGGAGAGCGCCATAGGGATGAAGATGGTGGATTTGGCAAAGCTTTCGATGCGCACTCGATCCACCAGCACCGCGATGATCAGCCCCAGGAACACGGTGCCTGCCGTCGCCAGCACCAGCCACAGCAGGTTATTGCGTACCACGCTCAGCAGGACGGAATTGGTGAAGATGCGTTGGTAGTTTTGGAAGCCGACGTAATTAATAGAGTTGGCGTCCTGGAAGCTGGTTATGATGGTGTTGATCACCGGGTAGACCAGAAAGATAGCGGCAAACACGACCGCCGGGGCGATCCAAAACCAGGCGATGAACTTATCCTGCCTGGCGATGGGTTTTCTGCCGCTTTTCTGCGCAGGCGGCGCGGCGGGCTGAGGGACTGCTACGGCCATAGCTTGCTCCTTTTGTGAGCCAGCCAGGAGCCGGAGGGCGTCTGCGCGACGCCTCCGGCTCCTGGAGACACATCCAAACCACTTGTCTGGGAAACTATGGATTACTAGCCAGTATACGCCTGTTGCGCAATGCCTTCAATCTCGCCCAGGACGCTGTCAAGCTGGCTCTGGTCGCCGATGAACTTGAGAACGCCCGCCCAGAAGGCGTTCTGTACCTGAGATGGCATCAGATCGCCCGCGCCAAAGCGGAAGTGGGCCGCCGAGGCCAGCGAGCTTGCCGACTTCGCGGCTACCTGATCGGGATAGGAACTGGCGTCCACCGATTTGTTGGTGGCGGTGAAGCCGCCGCGCTTGACCCAGATGGCCTGGGCGGCGGGGGTTGCCATGTACTGGACCAGTTGTTTGACGGCGCTGTTATTGGTCAGCGCCGTGACGACATCGGCGCCGCCGGTCAGCGAGTTGGCAAACTGCTGGTTGATGGTGGGGAAGGGGAAGAAGTCGAAATCCGTTCCGGCCACTACCTTGTCCTTGAACTGGTCTTTGATGAAGGTTTCGGTGAAGTCGCCCAGGTAATACATGTAGGCGGTGGGCGGCGTATCGAACGGCTTATAGCTGGCCTCCTGGAAGCCAGTCGCCAGAATGGACTGCGGCGCGCCGTTGATGTAGTGCTTGCCGCCGGCGATCTGCCCGAACATCTTCCAGGCGTTCTTGATGGAGTCGTCGGTCCAGCTAATCTTGTGGGCGACCCACTGGTCGTACAGGTCCGGGCCGCTGGTGTTCAGATAAATCTCCGCGATCCAGTCGGTGGCGGGCCAGCCGCTGGCCGAGCCGCTGGAGACGCCCATTGCCCAGGGGAACTTACCGCTGGTGGCAATCGAATCGGAGAGAGCGATCATCTCGTCCCAGGTCTTGGGAATCTGATAATTGTTGGCCTGGAACTGCTTGGGGCTGTACCAGACGGTGCCTTTGTTCGCGGCCTTGTAGAACAGGGCGTAGAGCTTGTTGTTGTAGCTGCCCAGGTCAATCCAGCCTTGGGAATACTGGCTCTGAATCTGGCCCATGTCCAGGAAGTTGTCCAGGGAGATGAGATGGCCCTGAGCCGCTAACTGCTGCATCTTGCCGGGGTTGGGCAGGATGGCAATGTCGGGCGGGTTGCGGCCCTGAATGCGGGTAGTCAGCGTGGCGTTCAGGTCGCGCGTGGACTCAAGTTTGACGGTAATGCCAGATTGATCGGTAAAGGGCTTGACCACCGCCTTGAATGACTCCTGCTCCGGGCCGCTCCAGACGTTGAGGACATCCACCGATGTGGGATTGGAAGGACTGGAGCTGGGGCCGCAGGCGGCCAGGATCGAGCCAGCAAAGCTCAGCGAGAGGCCCAGCGCGGTAGCCCGCTGCAAGAAGGCGCGGCGGCTGAGGCTGCCGTTGGTGTAGCCCTCCACTAACTGATCCAGCTCTTCGCGCTGCTGGCGCTCATAGATTGGCATAATACCCTGCCTTTCAAAATGTATTATACATGTTGATTCTTGCACTTGCCTGCCTGATAGACCTCAGTGGTCTTACGACCAGACAGCCTCCTGCAACACACCGCACTCAGCACACCTGAGTGTGTGGCCCTAGCCGGGCAAGGGACCGGACGGTTCCGAATCAGAGTCCCAAAGATGGATTCATCGGGTGTGAACGCACCCGCAGGGGCGAACCCCTGTTGCGGCTCTTTCAGCCAGCGTTTTAAGGGTCTCGCGGCTTTGGTTCCGGCTGCCCAGTCAGCCGACTCGTTCAGGAGTGCGCTACCTTCCTGAATGTGTTCACGCTACACACAGAAGATGGGGTTTGCCTACAAAAATAACAGCTATCTCACCCCTCCTTTCTTGCTTCATGCTCACCCATCGTAGGTTGCCTGCCATACCTGTACGGTGTTGTCCCAACTGCCAGAAGCGATATAGCGGCCATCAGGCGACCAGGCGACGGCAGCGACAGTCTGGCTGTGGCCGGTGTGGGTGACGAGCAAGAGGCCCGTCATGGCCTGCCAGACCTGGACTGTGCGGTCTACACTGCCGGAAGCGATATAGCGGCCATCAGGCGACCAGGCCAACGCGTACACGTCAGCGGTATGGCCTTTATAGGTGATAACAGGCCGTCCGGTTGTCGTGTCCCAGACCTGCACGATGCCAGCCCTATCTCCAGAGGCGATATAGCGGCTGTCTGGCGACCAGGCCACGGCATTTACCACGCATTCAGCGCATTGGTAGGGATAGCCTGCGTAGACGTAAAGTTGGGGCCAGGGTCTTTGGGCGCTCAAGATATGGACGTAATCATCTCTCCCGCCGACAGCCAGATAGCGGCCATCGGGCGACCAGGCCACCGTATCCACGATCTCGTTATACTGATAGGTAAAAAGGGTGGCGCCCGTTCTGGCATCCCAGACCTGCATGGTGTCATCCCAACTACCAGAGGCGAGATAGCGACCATCAGGCGACCAGGCCAGGGCGGAGACGATGCCGTTATGCCCCTGATACACCTGGGTGAGACGCTGCTCTGCGATGTTCCACACCTCGATGCTGAAATCCCAACTGCCAGAGGCGAGATAGCGGCTATCGGGCGACCAGGCAAGGGCATCCACGTTGTCATTCTGCTGGTAGGAAAAGACGAGCGCGCCGGTCCGGGCGTTCCAGACCTGGACGCTGTGGTCCCAACTGCCGGAGGCGAGATAGCGGCCATCAGGCGACCAGGCGACGGCAGTGACAAAAAAGGTATGTCGTTGATAGCTGAAGAGCGTAGCTCCCAGCGGATAGGCGTCGGCGGGGTTGAAGACGCCGCGCCCG
The DNA here is from genome assembly GCA_036557285.1 of Ktedonobacterales bacterium. Classification (NCBI taxonomy): domain Bacteria; kingdom Bacillati; phylum Chloroflexota; class Ktedonobacteria; order Ktedonobacterales; species Ktedonobacterales bacterium. The sequence continues at coordinate 59,970 of DATBHW010000047.1, read as the reverse complement.
CTGAACAGGATCAGCAGGGTCAGCACGAGGCTGGCGATCAAAGCGCCTGTTCCGGCTCTTTTGATGAAGGCGATAAACGGGCCGGTGTGCAGGGCGTGTTGTCGGGCGCTGGAAGATTGGCGCGCAGGCAATACGCGGCTGCCCGCTTCGTTCGCTTCCTGTTTCAGAGAGGCGGGAAAGGAAAGGCGCGGAAACGGCTTGATGCCAGGGGGTGGTAAGGCGCGCAGGCGCGCGTCAAGAAAATGATAGTCGGCCTGGGCTGCCTGGCATACGGAACAGCTTTTGATATGGGCATCCAGGGCGACTTGATCGTCGGGCGTCAGGTCTTCGTATCTGAGGGTCAGTTTTTCTGCCCAGTCTATGCAGGGAGGCTGGTGGAGCATGGCGCTTACCGCCCTCCTTTCGCGGGGGTAAGCTGCTCTCTCAGCAGGCGATGATAGATCTGGCGCAGTTCCTCTTTTCCCCGGCTGACATATTTGCTCACGGATGATTCCTTTATCTTCAGCAGGTCAGCGATCTTGCGTTGTGGCAGGTCTTCGACGACGTATAAGATGAGGCATGGGCGATAGGTTGGCGAGACGCGCGCCAGGGCGAGTTTGAGCAGTTCCGTTTCCTCAACTCGTTTCTCTGGCCCGGCGACACTCAATTCTTCGCCGCCGCTTTCGTACACATCCCAGGAGACAAGGTGCAGCCGCCCGGCGCGGTGTTGATAGGTATAGGCGCAGTTGGTGGCGATACGATAGAGCCAGCTTGCAAAACGGGCTGGCTCGCGCAAGCCGGGCAGGGCTTCCCATGCCTTCAAGAAGGTTTCCTGCGCCAGTTCGCAGCCAACGCCGTCGTTGCCGACCATGCGGATTAAGTAGCGACAAATCTGGTTATTATAGTGTTCATAGAGGGCCTCAAAGGCAGCCTGATTTCCACCCTGGGCGCGCGCCACAAGGCGGCTCTCTTCAGATGAGACGCCTGATGTAGATGAAGAGGTCTCCCATGTCCGGTAAGACGGCATCGGCTCACCACTCTCCGTTAAGAAGCTTCTCTGAAGCTATGACCACCAAAAAGGCAAAAACCTGACAGGATGCCGGAATTGCTTCTCATTTGCCAGCTTTGTTCGTCAGCAATACTGAGACCAAACGAGGCGTCAGGCAGCAGGGGGGCTGATTTATTAGCGCGCCGAGCCGAAACGCTGCATGTGCTGCCGTTCCTGATCCAGCGCGTCGGCAGGAAAGGGATGTTCGCCGCCAAGCGCGCGGGCGCGCAGGGTCATTTCTGCCGCCTCTTCCATGACCACCACGAGCTGCGCCGCCGCGAGGGGATCGCGGCTGAATGCCAGCAGGCCATGATTGGCGAGCAGCACTGCTGAGACGGTTGGGTGGCGCCGAAGCTGCTCGGCAATGTTGGCGACGGATTCAGGCGATCCCCTGGGCGCCCAGTCGGCCACCGGAATATCTTCGGTAATGCCGAAGCGCAGCATCGCTTCGTAGGCGCAGGGCAGCGGTTTGGCCGCCAGAGCAAAGCTGGTGACATGGGGCGAATGGGTGTGGATGACCGCGAGCGCATCGGGGCGCTCGCGGTAAATGCCAGCGTGCATGGCAACGATCTCGCGCGTGACCGGAAGCAGCGCGCCTTCCACCACGTCGCCATCGAAGGAGACAACCGCCAACTCTTCCGCTGTCAACTGGGCAATCGTGCCTCCCGAGGTGAGCAGCATCTGCTCGGTTCCTGGCAAGCGCGCGCTCATGTTGCCATGCCCGCTGTGCGACATGACCCCCGTTTGGAAGAGCAGGCGTGCTGCCTGAACAAGCTGATCTTTCAGATCAGGAGCGGTAGATGCGGTCATTTGTTGCTCCCTTCAGGGTGTATGCCAGGGGTCCGCCTTCGTTAATCGTCCAGGCTGAGGACGAGCTGCGGTGGCGCGATGATGTGATCGGCGCGGGTCTGGATGACGCCGGTACCGACGGCGAAGTATTCAATGACATGGCTACCCCAGCCGTGTGACTTTTCGTGAATCTGCGCGCCCACGATGCCTTCGGCGCGCAGCGCGGTGGCCTCGGCCTGCATGCGCTCCATTGCCAGTTCGCGGGCGTCGTAGAGCGCCTGGGTGTAGTTGGTCATCTCGACGTTGTTGCCCACCGTCTTGAACCACTGGCCCAGCCCCTGATGCGCGACGTGATAGACGCATGATCCCATCACGAGGCCGACGGGCATATAGCCAGCCTGGATGAGCGTGTAAAAGTCCTGGCCGGACAGGTCGCTGGTGAAGGGCATGCCCTTGATGGTGCGGTGATTTTTGCCGTCGTGGCTGCGCACCGCGGTGCCAATGGCGAGGAACTCGGCCAGGTGCTGGCCCCACTCGTAGCGGCCCACTTCCAGGCGCACCCCCACGATGCCATCCGCGCCCAGGGTGTTGGCCTCTTCCTCCATGCGCGTCATCGCCAGTTCGCGGGCGTGGTACATGGCCTGCGACAACACGGTCATCTCCTGGTTGCGCATCATGTTGGCGAATTGATAGCCGATATGATAGATGCTGGAGCCGACGACCAGCCCCACTGGATCGAAGCCCGCTGCCTTGACCAGCAGAAACTCGTTGATCGAAAGGTCGCTGGTAAAGAGGCCGCCCTTACCAGGGGCGCTGCGCATGCGCTGCAAGCGTTCCAGCGCGTGCTTGGGCAATCCCTCCATTGGACCGCCGGGCTGCGCTGCCTGTATTTCTACCTCATCTGCCATAGTGCTGCTCCTTCGTTACGTATCCCGTACCTTATTCGATGCTTGGGGGATAATCTTCGAGATCAACGACCAGACGTGGCCTGGGGACTTCGTGGCGCTCGCTGATGGCGGCGACAGTGGTGCCGAAGGCAAAGAACTCGATAATGTAATCTTCAATGGCCTCAGATTCGTTGCTATAGGGTCTTCTGCGATAGGCGGTTACTTCTTTCACTTTCATGTGAATATCGGAGCCGATGACGCCATCGGCGTGAACCCGGCGCGCGTCGTCGGCCATGCGCGAAAAAGCCAGGTGGCGGGCGCGATAGACGCCCTGGGTGTAGGCTCCCATCTCCTGGTTTGTCCAACTGCGTTTGGCATATTCATCGTTCCAGGTGGTGGCGATGTAATAGGCGACACAGCCCATCGCCAGCGTAACCGGGACATAGCCCGCGTGCAGCACCTTGAGGAACTCCTGGCCGGAAAGGTCGCTGGTAAAGGGGAGGGGCAGTTCGCCCTGCCAGTTGCGCAGGCGCACCGCTGTGCCGAGCGCGCTAAACTCCAGCAGGTTCGCGCCCCACTCGTATTCTTTGTGTTCCAGCCGGACGCCGATGACGCCATGCGCGCCCAGGGCGCTGGCCTCCTGCAAGAGCCGCCCCAACGCCAGGCTGCGGGCGTGGTACAGCGCCTGCGAGAAGGAGGTGATTTCGCCGGTGCTGTTATAGGACCACGAGCCGACCTGATAAGCCATGCGGTAGATGGAGGAGCCGAAGACCTGGCTGATCGGCTCGAAGTTGACCGAGCGGCTGGCGAGCAATTCGCTGACGGACAGGTCGCTGGTCCAGATTTTAGGGCGACCATCCGGCCCGCGCTCTTGCCTCAGCCGTTCCTGCGCCCGGATGGGCAGCCCGCCGCGTTCCAGCGAGGCGACACTGGCGGCGTCGCGCGCTTCGGCAGCCTCGCGTGCGGCTTGCTGTTCCGGCGTCTCTTTGTTAAAGAGCGACATAGGTTTGACCTGCCTCTTCCTGTTGTGCTACGACCTGAACCCATCATACCAATATTGTCTACGTGGGGCAATGGGCAGAGTTTCGCCGGTTCCACCACACAGGAGATGTTGGCAAGCGAGGCATGGTACTTGTAGCGCCGCCTTCCAGGCGGCCCCCGCTGCGCCAGGGCGAGCGCTCGCCTTTCAGGCCAACGTGCCAGCAGGCCAGCGTTGAGCTGCCAGGATGGCGGCGCTACAAGTGGCGTCTGCCCTCCAGCGCCATGTACAGGCAAGCCAGTGGCGAGCCGCCGGGACGGCGGCGCTACCAGTGGCGAGCCGCCAAGATGGCGGCGCTACCAGTGGCGCCCTCCGATAGTTGGTGGAATCAGGTTCGCCGCCGGACTTGCCTGTTTTGCTCAGTCGTTATAAAATAGGGCAGCATTCTTCAGGGGAGATCAGAGGTCTGGCAAAGACCCCTGATGCGGAAAGGAACATCGGGCGATGGGATCTAATCAGCCAGGCAGGGCGTCAGAGGTGTCTGTTCAGCAGCTTTCTCGACAGGTCCAGATGGCGGTCACAGAGGCGCTGCGCACGCTCGATACGGCAAAGGCAGTCGATCCGGCGGGCCAGGAAGAGGTGGAGAGCCTGCGGAGCGTCGTCTGGTCAGACTTGACGGGACTGGAGGCTGAGTTTGACCGTGAGGAGGGTCCGCGTTCTGAGCTTCTGGAACGGTTCTTCAGCCACCTGCTGAGCAGCGGCGATCATATTGGGCAGATAGAGGGGCTGGCCGGGGCGCTGCTGGGTGGAGCGCCTCCGCCCAGTAAACCGGAACCAGATAGCCCGGTTGCCGGTCTTTTCCGGCTGCACAGCGCGCTCGCCAGCATTCGCCGCCAGTGGCAGGAGATCGCCTCTTCAGCGCCAAGCCAGCCTGCTCCTGCTAAGGCTGCTCCCGCCGTAGCTTCTACCCCTGTTGCGATGCCCCCAAGGAGGGAAGCGGCCAGGCCAGAGAGGAACGACTTTTTTGATGAGATGGGTTTGCCGCCTCCAAAGCAGGAGATGGCTGTGGACCCGCCAGGGCGCGGGCGAGCGCCGGTTGAACGCCCATCAGCGCCGCCCGCGCGCCAGAGGGTAGCGGACCGGCTGTTGGACGAGTTGGGCCTGGGCAGCCTCAATGGACCGGGCCGGATGTCGGACGGTGAAGCACCTCGGCCACGAGTAGTTGTGAGCTTTGTGATGGTGTTTGTGATCCTGGGGATTATGGCGGGGGGGGTCATTTATCTGGGGCTGAGTTCCAGCCCACAGGAAAGCTCTGGCATCGAGCCATCGGCTATTCCCACGTTTTCGCTTACGCTGCCAACGATCACGCCGCAGCCCACAGCGACGCTCAGCGCCGACCCTCCTCAATTACGAGTAACAGGGAACCCGCTCATCGTTCCCTGCCCCGGTAAGGGGAGCAGCGGCTTTATCCTCAAAAATGTTGGCGGGAAGACGCTTGCCTGGTCGGCCAGGGTGAATCCGGTGGGCAATTCTGCGAAACCAGTGTCGCTGGACCACTCCAACGGCAGCCTCTTTGGGCCACCGAACAGCGGAACAGATGAGGTGACTGTCAAGGTGACGGCAAGTGTGGGCAATATTGATGGCACGATCACGATTACGACGAACGCCTCTGGAAAAGACGGAACGGCGCAGATTGCTTATCATATTCACGGCTGTTGATTCACGGCTGTTGGGGCGTCTCCCAGCGCCTGTGCTGGCACAGGCGCCAGCGGCAGGGTAAACCAGAAGGTGGACCCCTGGCCTGGGATGCTCTTGACTCCCACCTTTCCGTGATGGCGCGCGATCATCATCTTACTAATGTACAGCCCCAGCCCCAGCCCGATGCCCGATCCGCTTTTCACCTCGATGCCGGGGACGCGATGAAAGAGTTCCCAGACACGCGCCTGTTCCGCCGGAGAGATGCCTTGCCCGTGGTCACGCACCCAGACGCATGCCTGCCGCCCTTCGATACGCAGCCCAACCTCGACAGGTTGGTCAGATTGAGAGTATTTCAGGGCATTGGTCAGGTAGTTGGTGAGGACTTGCGCAATCCGGTTCGGGTCCGCCAGCGCCTGGAGAGGCGCGTCCGGGGGTAGCTCTAGCTTGATGATGCGGTCCGGGTGGGCTAGCTGCTCCTCCTCAACCATCTCGCGCACCAGCGCGCTCAGGTTGCACACTTCGACGTGCATCTCCAGCTTGCCGGTGCGAATGCGCGACAGATCGATCAGGTCATCGAGCAGGTGAGTCAGCCGCCGGATTTGTTGATCAGTGACCTGGAGGCCGCGCTCCTGGCGCTGGAGGAGGCTCTGGAGGCGATCCGGGCTGATCTGGTCGTCGGAGGCCGGGCGCTCGATGCGCTTGAGCAGCAGTTGGATGCCGATCTTAATGGAGGTGACGGGGGTGCGGAGTTCGTGGCTGATGACGCTGAGGAATTCGTCCATCCGCTGGGTTGCTTCTTGCAAGGCCAGCACTTTCACCTGCGCCTCTCCCCGCTCGCGCATCAGCCGCTCGCGCTCCAGAACCAGCGCGCCCAGTTGGCTGACAGCGCCCGCCAGAGCGATCTCTTCGCTGGTAAAGGAATGCGGGACGCTGCCGTAATCCAGACCCAGGATGCCGATTAATCGCTCGCCGATGCGTATTGGCGCGACCAGCACCGTTTGGGTGTTGTAAGGATTGGGCTTGCCCTGGTAGGGAGGCTCCGACCTATTGACGATGACGATCTCTCCGGCATGCAGGCGCGACGAGGGGGTTGGGTCGCGGGCTGCGCTGAGCGGTATTTTCTGCTGCTCGGTCCACAAGCGCAGTTCCTCTTCCGGGTTTAGCCCGACAGCGGCAATAGGGCGTTCGAGTTCGGTCTCCGGTTCAATCGCCAGGATGCCCACGCGCTGGCAGCCCAGGACGCGACGGGTGAGTTCAACCAGGCGTTGGGCTGCCTCGTTGGGCGGCGGCGTGGCGTTTTGTTCACCAGGGAGGAAGGCAGGCGGAACCTGTGCCAGCGCCTCTGCCATGAGCAGCAGCGATTCCAATGCTTCTTGTGTCCGTCGTTCCAGCCGCCGTCGCTCGGTCACGTCGCTGTAGAGGCAAACGATTCCGGCCACCTGCCCGTTTTGCGTGCGGATGGGCGCACCACTCACATTGAGTTCCATCTCATTTCCATCGAGCAGCCGCACGAGGATGTCGGGCGCATTGGAGCCGGTCAAAACCTCGCTGCGCAAGGCGCGGAACTGGGGCCAGTCAGCCTGGGGCAGCGGAGCGCCGCGCTCATCGCGCAGCCCGCCTGCCCTTTCGAGGCGTTCCGGCAGGGTCAGGGTAGCTGTATCAAGCGGCGTGATGCGGGCGAGCATGGCCTGTCCAGCCGGGTTCATACGCAGAATCCGCCCTTCGGTGTCGTAAACCATCACGCCATCGGCAATAGCCTCGAAGATGGCTTCAAGTTCGCTGGCCCGTTTTGCCGCCTCGCTTTCGGCATGCCGCAGGGCAGAGATGTCATGGACAACGATTACGACGTTCTCCACCCGGCCCTGGTCGTCGAATAAGGGCGCGGCGCTCATCGTACACGGATGCTCTTGGCCCTTGCCGCGATAAGACAATTCCACGCTTTCGATGGTTTCGCCCTTGAGCGCCCTGGCGAGAGGCAGTTCTTCAACGGTTAAAGGGGCGCCTGAAGAGGTACGTACTGCGTAGACCTGTGGCATGTGCGCCATGGGAGGCTGTTCGTCCGCCGATCCAATATTCAGCCGCCCCTTGCGATTGAGCCAGACGATGTTTCCCTGCGCATCGTGGAGGGAGACCCCATCGGGCATGGCTTCCAGAACCGTCTCCAGTCGGGCGCGTTCTTTCTCCAGCGAGGCGGCCAGGGTTTGCGCGTTCCGGCGCGCCCGTTCGGTCTGGCTCGCCAGGGCGCTGATGACCGAACCGGCCAGGAGGTAAAGCGCGACGCCAATCACTTCGCTGCCAGTATGGAGAATCCAGTTGAGCGACGGAGGCAAAACGACGAACTCTATGAGGAGAGCGCCAATGATGGTTGCTACCACGCTTGGACCCGCGCCCCAGGAAAGCGCGATCACTGCAACGCCCAGCATGGAGAGGACGCTCTGGAAAACATAGGCGGGGAAGACTTTCTCCAGCAGCAGCGTGAGGGTAATGGCAGCCCCTTGCAAGAGAAGAGCCGCCAGGATGCCCCAAAGGGGATGCCCCCAGCGTTCGCCCAGCCAGGCCGGGGCAAAGGTGTTCACGCGGAACCAGCGCGCCACTGCCAGCCAAAAGCGCCGCGTGGGTTTGTCTGGCATGCCCTTTTTGTTGTCCAGGGGAGGCGGGGAGTTCGATTCGGATTGGCGCACGATGTTCATGAGAATCTCTCGGAGGTGTCCTGTCTCCGCTGCGCGTTGACAAAGACCAGAACCCGGAAGCTTTTTTTCTGGTCAGCCTCATCAGTACAGCATGCCTCCAGGCTCCTGCCTGGAAGTATGGCTTCTCTGGGAGTCCGTCAGCAATTCTCGTGCCGATTCAGGGCCGTTATCCAGGACCCCCTTGAAGAAGGGCGTTTTACTGGCAGCGCCGCCAGGGACGGCGGCGGTACAGGCGGGGTGGGGAGCGCCTGTACCGCCAGCCTCCGTGCTGGCGCAACGTTGGCCGGCTGGTCAGGTGGTCTGGAGGGCGAACGTTGGCCCTGGCGCAGCGGGTTGGCCGCCAGGGACGGCGGCGGTACAGGCAGAGGCCGCCTGGAAGGCGGCGCTACCAGTGGCATGTCAGGCTCCTAGCCAGCACAGGTCGGGCTTGCGGGCGGCCTGCGTTTGGTCGAGACGGCCAACGGGGGTGTGGTGCGGCGCTTCGCGGAGGATGGCGGGGTTGGTCTGTGCCTCCTCTGCGATCTGGCGCATGACCGCGATAAAGTTGTCCAGCGTTTCTTTGGTCTCTGTCTCCGTCGGCTCGATCATCAGGGCTTCGGGAACGATCAGGGGGAAGTAGATGGTCGGCGGATGGATGTTGAAGTCTATGAGCCGCTTGGCAACGTCTGTCGCGTGGACATCGTACTCCTCGCGCTGGCGGCGGGACGACAGCACGCATTCGTGCATGCAGGCGCGATCATAGGGCAGTTCGTAGACATCCTTGAGCGCGTGCATGATGTAGTTGGCGTTGAGGACGGCGCTGTCGCTGACATGCCGCAGGCCGTCGGGGCCATGAAAGCGAATATAGGTGTAGGCGCGCACGAGCGCCAGGAAGTTGCCGTAGTTGGCGCGCACGCGGCCAATGGATGGCGCGCCAGCTTCTTCCCAATAATAGCCCTGTTCGTTCTTTGCGGGCAGCGGGCCGGGCAGGAAGGGGACGAGATGCGCTTTGACGCCGATGGGGCCAGCGCCAGGGCCGCCGCCGCCATGCGGCACGCTGCACGTCTTGTGCAGGTTGAGGTGGACGACATCGAAGCCCATGTCGCCGGGGCGCGTGATGCCCAGGATGGCGTTCGCGTTCGCGCCGTCATAATAGAGCTGACCGCCCGCTTCATGCACCATGCGAGCAATCGTCTCGATGTTCTCGTCGAAGACGCCCAGGGTGTTCGGGTTGGTCATCATGATGCCGGCCACTTCGCTGCCGCGCTCGGCCAGGACGGCTTTGAGCGCGGCTATGTCCATATTGCCGCGCCGGTCAGAGGGGACTTCGACGGTCAGGTAGTCTGCCAGGGTGGCGCTGGCGGGATTGGTGCCATGCGCGTTGTCGGGAATGAGGATGATATTGCGCCTGGTGTCGCCGCGACTCTGGTGATAGGCTTTGATGACCATCAGGCCGGTGATTTCGCCATGCGCGCCGGCAGCGGGCTGGAGCGTGAAGCGCGTCATGCCCGCGATCTCGCAGAGGTACTGTTCTAGCTCGTAGAGCAGTTGGATGGCTCCCTGCGCTGTAGATTCATCCTGGGCAGGATGGATGCGGGCAAAGCCGGGCAGCGCCTGCATCTCTTCGTTGATCTTGGGGTTGTATTTCATGGTGCAGGAGCCGAGGGGATAGAAGATCGAGTCTACGCCGACGTTGCGCTGCGAGAGGTGGGTGTAGTGGCGCACCAGTTCGATCTCGCTGACTTCGGGCAGTGGGGCGGGCGTCTTGCGCTGGAGGGCCGCCGGAATGAGATCATCTATGGGCTGTTCGGGTACGTCCAGGGCGGGCAGGGTTGCGCCGCGCCGACCCAGCGCGCCGATCTCGAAAATGAGCGGTTCGGTACTCATGAGAGAGACTCCTTGATAATAAGCAATAGCAAGCCCTCAATAACAGGCGCGAGCGCGGCGTTCGCGTGCAGCGCCGCACCCTCCCCCGCCCGCGCCAGCACGGAGGCTGGCGGTACAGGCGACCTCTGCCTGTACCGCCGCCGTCCCTGGCGGCGAGTCGTTGGCCGCCTGGAAGGCGGCGCTACAAGTGGCTGGCCGCCCGTAGGCGCGATTTTAACCGCCAGCAACCCCCGCCGTCTGCGTGATCCTCGCCAGGGCATCCACAAATTGATCGATCTCGTCTCTGGTGCGTGTCTCGGTCACGCAGAAGAGGGCTACGTTCTCCAGTTCTGGATAGGCTTTGTCCAGCCCATAGCCGCCGATGAAGCCCTGCTCGATGAGCCGCCGATTCAGGTCGCGGACGGGCATCGGGCAGCGCATGGCAAACTCATCGAAGAAAGGACTGGTAAAAGCCGGTTGGAACCCCGGAACCTCGCTGATGCGCTGATAGGCGTAGTGCGCTTTCTGGAGCGATTGCCTGGCCGCGTCCTGAAAGCCCGCTTTGCCCACCGAGGCCAGATAGACCGTCGCGGCCAGCGCCACCAGCGCCTGATTCGTGCAGATATTCGATGTGGCGCGCTCGCGGCGGATGTGCTGCTCGCGTGTCTGAAGCGTGAGGACATAGCCGGTCTGGCCGTGAGTATCAACCGTCTTGCCCGCCAGGCGGCCCGGCATGCGGCGCATATATTCGTTCCTGGCGGCGAAGAAGCCCACGCCGGGGCCGCCGTAGCTGACGGGATTGCCCAGCGCCATGCCTTCGCCCACCGCCAGATCAGCGCCGTAATGGCCCGGCGCTTCCAGCACGCCCAGCGAGAACGGCTCGCTGATGGCGACGACAAAGAGCGCCTTGCCTTTGTGGGTGATCGCTTCGATGGCCTGTGTGTCTTCCAGCGCGCCAAAGAAGTTGGGCTGCTGGATGATCACGGCGGCGGTGTCTCTTTCGACCGCAGCGTCCAGCGCCTTCAGATCGGTAGCGCCGGTCTGTTGATCGAAGCCAACCTCTTTGATCTCGTAGCCGCGCGCGTGCGCGTAGGTGTGCGCCAGGGCGCGATACTGCGGATCAACGGCGCGAGAGATAACCACCGTACCCCGGCCTGTGGGGCCGACAGCAAGCTGGGCAGCTTCGGCAACGGCGGTTGAGCCGTCGTAGAGGGAGGCGTTGGCGATGTCCAGGCCGGTCAACTGGCACATCAACGTCTGGAACTCGTAGATAGCCTGGAGGATACCCTGGCTAACTTCCGGTTGGTAGGGCGTGTAGGAGGTGTAAAACTCGGAGCGTTTGACCAGATGGGGGACGACCGCCGGGATGTAGTGGTCGTAGATGCCCGCGCCCAGGAAGCCGGGCGCGCGGTCCAGGTCGCTGTTTTTGGCGGCCATCCTGCCAAGAATGCGGCGCAGTTCCAGTTCGCTCGCGCCCGGCGGCAGGTTCAGCGGGCGGTTGAGCCGCAGGCTTTTGGGGATGCTTTGCAGCAGGTCTTCGATGCTGTCTGCGCCCAGGCTGCGTAACATGACCTGCTGATCGGCAGTGGTGTTGGGAACATAGGTGTTCATATGATCTACTCCGTCGGAAACCCACGCCAGCCTAATGCCCGCTCTTGAGAAATTCTTCGTATTGCTCGGCGGTCATGAGCCTGTCCACTTCGGCGGGATCGCTCATTTTGATGACCAGCATCCAGCCGTCGCCATAGGGGTCCGTATTCACCAGTTCGGACTGTTCAGAGAGCTTGTCGTTGACGCGCACGACCTCGCCGCCGACGGGGGCGAAGAGTTCAGAGGTTGCTTTCACCGACTCGATGTCGCCGAAATGCCCGCTCTGCTTCACCTGCTGGCCGACTTTGCTCTGCAAGTCCAGATAGACGACATCGCCCAGCGAGTCCTGGGCGTAATCCGAGATGCCGATCACCGCCTCATCGCCTTCGACACGCACCCATTCGTGGGTGTCGGCGTAGCGCAGGGTAGCGGGATGGATGAGTTTTGCCATGCTGCTTGTCGCTCCTTTCGCCCGTCAGAAACAGGCGTATCATTTGGTCTGATTATCGAGGGCGTTTATAAAATGGCAGGGAGACGACCGCTGCGCCGACCCTCTTGCCGCGAATCTCGACTTCCAGCGCCGTTCCTGCTTTCGCATAGTCAGGCGGGACGTAGCCCATGCCAATCGTCTTATTCAGGCTGGGGCCAAGTGTGCCGCTGGTCAGTTCGCCCACCGGCTGGCCGTCTGCCAGCAGGGCATAGCCTGCGCGTGGCACGCTGCGATCCGTCATCTCGATACCGATCCTCTTGCGCTTCAGCCCTTCCTGCTTCTGGCGTGCCAGTGCTTCGCACCCGATAAAATCAACGCCTTTGTCCAGCTTCACGCTCCAGCCCAGCGCGGCCTCCAGCGGGGTGATCTCTTCGGTCAGTTCGTGTCCATAAAGGCAAAAGCCCGCTTCCAGCCGCAGGGTATCGCGCGCGCCCAGGCCAATCGGCAGCGCGCCGCTGGCCTGTCCGGCCTCCAGAATGACGCGCCATAGCTCCGGGGCATCTGTGGCATGGTGATACAACTCGAAGCCGTCTTCGCCGGTATAGCCGGTGCGCGAGATCAGCGCGGGGATGCCAGCGATGGCTCCGGGGAGGCAATGATAATACGGAATGGCAGCCAGGTCGGTGTCTGCGAGAGGTTGCAGGATGGCCTCGGCCTGCGGTCCCTGGAAGGCAAAGAGGGCGATTTCGTCGGTGGCGTTTTCCAGCGTGGTCAGATCAAAGCTGGTGGCGTGCTGGTTGACCCAGGCCCAGTCTTTGTCGCAGGTGGAAGCGTTGACGACGAGCAGAAAACGCTGCTCAGCCAGGCGATAGAGGGTGCAATCGTCAATAGTCCCACCACTGGGCAGGCAAAGCTGGGTATAGAGCGTCTGATTGATTGCCAGCCTTGCGACGTTGTTCGGCACGAGATGCTGCAAGAAGTCCAGCGCGCCCGGCCCTTCGATGCGGAACTCGCCCATGTGGCTGACATCGAACAACCCGGCGCGGGTGCGAACGGCCTGGTGTTCTTCGATAATGCCGCGATACTGTACCGGCATTTCCCAGCCGCCGAACTCGACCATGCGCCCGCCCGATTCCAGGTGCAGGTCGTAGAGTGGTGTACGCTTCAGCGCGGGAGCAGGCTGCGTTGCGTTGCTCATTACATTCTCCTGGGGTAGCTTGTCGCGTCTTCATAGTTCACCAAGATTCAGCAGCAGCGTTGCTGGCAGGGGGCCATAGGCATAGGGTCTTTTGCGCGCGTAATGCTGATGTTGTTTAGAGTATTATATGGGGGCCAGGGAGTGCTTGTCCAGTAGGCAGGAGTAAGGGGGTTCTACCAAATCTGAGGTGTTGGCAAGCGAGGCATGGTACTTGTAGCGCCGCCATCTTGGCGGCCAACGCTGCGCCTGGCGAGCGTTCGCCCTCCAGGCCACCGGACCAGCAGGCCACCGCTGCGCCAGGGCGAGCTTTCGCCCTGCGGGCCAACACACCAGTAGGCCAGCGTTGAGCCGCCAGGAGGGACGCGCGAGCGACCACCGGGAGCGAGACTGCCGAGGCCCAGCCGAGGCAAGCGGCCCTTCCCGAAGGGAGGCGGCGCTACAAGTACCACGCCTCGCCTGGCAACACCGCATGTTTGGGGGAACTAGAGCGTAGCTGTTCGCCGCCAGGGACGGCGGCGCTACACGCGTATGCTCGCGTGTCAGAGCGGCAAGAGCAGCAGCGGTATCTCCATTTCGTGGGGCGTCAGCCCGCCATGATGCCCAAAGAAGGTCATGTCATAGACGCCTGGCTCCAACCACCAGACCGTTTCCCCCGCGTAGGGCAGAATGACGACGTTGCCCAGGCGGCCTGACAACGCTGGCGATGGTGCCTGTGGCCCGAAGAAGCCCTGCGCGAGCAATTCCTGAACCGGATAGACTTCGGCCTTGCCTGCCAGGCGCTGCTGGAGCAGGGCAAGCGATTCTGCAAGCTGCTCTTCCTGTATATAGAGAAACATGTCGCGTGGGGAGCCTGCCGGGACGATTGGCGCGCCTTGCGCGTTCGTTCTGAAGGCGCGCGCCAGTTCCGGGATCTGGAGATTGAGGTAGCAGGTTGCCAGCGGGTCCACATCCACCTGCCCATGATCGGCGGTCAGGATCAACAGGGCTTTGCCCGCTTTGCCGCGCACCCGCTGGTACAAGCACTGGTCAAGGGCGGTGAGATAGCTTTCGACGGTTTCGTCGAAACGCTTTGAGGTTGGTCCGGCAGCGTGGCCGATGCTGTCAATGCGGTCAAAGTAGAGAAAATAATAGGTCGGGCCTGCGACTCTGGCCGTTACGAGTTCGGCCAGGCTGGAGAACGCTTCTTGAAGCGACGTGTAGGCGTGGAGCGCCGCGCCCCGGCCAACGATCTCGCTGTAGGTCGAGTGGGCGTAGTGATGCCATTGGAAGACATGGGAGGCGACCCCCTGCGCCTGGAGCGATTGGTACAGCGTCTGCTCAGGGAAAAAAGCAGGCGGCGGGACGGCAGAGCGCCGGAGGGTGTCGGGCGTATTTCTATCGCTGCCATAGGCGAAGCGCAGCGGCGAAATGATCGTATCAACGAGCGGCTCGTAATAGTACCATTCATAGACTCCGCTCTGCCCCACGTTCAGGCCGGTATGAATGGTGGTCATATGCGCGGAGGTGGTGGAGGGGAATTGGGAGGTGAGTTTGGAAACCACGCCGTCTGTGATCATCGTCTTGAGGATGCTGTACTGGTCGGCGTAACGCTCGAAGAAGCGCCAGCCAAAGGCGTCAGCAAAGAGAAAAATCACCGTGTCATAGCGGGTGGGCAGATCACCGAAAACATCGGGCGGCAGAGGAGATGGCCCCTGGCCGGTGAGGAGCCGGGCAATGGCTGCGGGCAGGTTGGAGAAGCAATAGGAGTCGTAGAGGGGTTTGACAAATCGTTCAGAGAAGGTCGAACCGTTGACGGCGCTGATTGAAGCGTGATTGAACATTGCGGCGCCTGCTTCCTCTCTTCGGGCAAGGGGATGGGCAAACATGCTGGCGCGTTTGCGCCTCTATCTCTCTAGTAGAGAGTGTACCATAAGAAGGGGCCATTTATGGAGAAGACCTATAGCGAAGAGTTAGTCTGGATTCAGAGTGAAGATGGCATACGGCTCAACGGGGCGGTTATCCGGCCCATCGGACCCAGCAAGCCTGTCGTGGTGGTGCATGTCCCCGGCTGGGACATCAGTTTCGCGCATCCGCTGCACCTGCTGGTCAGCCGGGCGCTGGCTGGTCAGGGTTATGCGTCTGTGACGGGCAATAATCGCGGCTGGGCCTTTGGCGAGATCGTCGAGCAACACGGCGGCTACACGGTCATTGGGGCTGGCTGGGAACGCTTTCAAGATTGCCCGCTGGATATTGGGGCGTGGGTAGATTTCGCGCTGGGCCTTGGGTTTCGGGGTGTCGCGCTGCTGGGGCATAGCCTGGGCAGCGCGAAAATCGTCGCCTATCAAGCGCAGCGCCAGCATCCACAGGTTGCGGGGCTGGTCTGCGCTTCACCTGCGCCGATCACATTCCCGCCTATCGCCGCTGAGGTACGTGCGACAGCGCAGCGGCTGGTTGAGCAAGGGCGCGGCAGCGAACTGCTGCCCTGGGGATCGTTTGGCCCGGATGGCACGCTCAGCGCCCGAACGCTGCTCGATTGGACCCCTGAAGCTCGCGCGGCGCTTGGTATGTTTGGCGTGACGACACCGGAGCCGCTGATTGGGCAGATTCGCTGCCCGCTGCTGCTGTTCTATGGGACCGGGGGAGATGTTGGCGGCGCGCAAGAGCTAGAACGCATTCGGAGCCAGGCGACGGCTGCCAGCCGCGTTGATACCCGACTGTTCGTGGGCGCGAATCACCCGTACAGCGGGCATGAACAGGAGGTAGGCGCGGGCATTGCCGCCTGGTTAGATACGCTGCTCTGATAAGAGGCTGGCGGTTAAAACCGCGCCTGGAGGCGGCACGCCGCCACCAAGTCCCTCTTCAGGGACTCCCCGCCCGCAGCGCGCGCGGCCTTCACTGGTAGCGCCGCCATCCTGGCGGCTGGACGCTGGCTTGCTGGTACGGTGGCCTGGAGGGCGCATGTTCGCCCTGGCGCAGCGTTGAGCCGCCAGGATGGCGGCGGTACAAGTGACGGTGGCCTGGAGGGCGCACGTTCGCCCTGGCGCAGCGGTGGCCGCCGGGACGGCGGCGCTACAAGTGACGGTGGCCTGGAGGGCGCACGCTCGCCCTGGCGCAGCGGTGGGCCGCCGGGACGGCGGCGGTACAGGCGCGGCCCCGATAGGTGGTGGAAACCCAAACGTCCTAAACGCTTGACAGGCGCGAACGCGGTACGGTAGGATAGCAGCAGACGCTCCCTGATGGGAGCGTTGCAGCACATTTCCAGCATGAGAACGGCTGATGCGGTCAGCGTCATATCGCTGCCGCATCATACCCCAGACCTGGGAAGACCAGGAGATGGGGCTGTGTGGGATTGTACCATCCTGGTATGATGGGTCAATCTTCCTGAGCGGCCATCTCCTGGCGGGTTGGGACGCCACGGTGCCGGGTGTGCGAGCGCAGGCGCTGTGTGGGGGCAAAGCTCCCACACAGCGCCTGCGCTGTGTGGGGGCAAAGCTCCCACGCGGCGCTTTCCCTCCGCGCGCTGGCCGGGCGTGGGCCTGTGTGGGGGTGGCCGCTTGTGCCTGGGAGGCGGTGTGTTGGTGATGCGTAGGCAAAGGCAGAAGGAGAACGACCCAGGCGTGGAGCCTTTCGGGAGCGGTGGCAGGTGTATGTCGCCTGGCTGGGGTCGGGCGTGTCGGGCATTCGGCCCGAGGAAGTGCGGCGGACGGTGGGGCCGGTGTGGGCCATGCTGCCCCTGGCGCGGCAGGTGGCAGAGGCGCTTGGCCCCTGGCTGGCGGCATTGCTGGCGGCGCGCCAGGGGCGCGGGCTGGCGGCGCTGAGCGCCGAGGACGAGCAGGAAGTGGCGGAGGTGTTCGCCGCCGAGACGCGGAGGCAGCCCTTCGAGCGGCAGGAGGCGTGGCGCAGTGACGCCTGGCTGGGGTGGCTGCTGGTGGGGGAACTGCGGCGGCTGGTGCAGTTGACCGCAGCGCCAGAGGCGGCAATGCGGCGGCCCGGCTGGCTGGCGTGGGAGGTGCGCTACTGGGCGCTGGCGGTGAGCCTGGTGCGCATCGGGCAGGGGTATGGCGCGCTGGAGCAGCGAGAGGGAGTGGAGGCGGCGCAGCGGCGCTTCAAGGGGGCGCTGGCGCGGGTCTGGCGTCAGGCTGTGCAGACGGAACGGGCCGCCTGAGCGCAGGGGGCTGGCGGTATAGGCGGTAAGCGACTAGCCGCCAGGATGGCGGCGCTACAAGTGACAGCCGCCATCCTGGCGGCTGGACGCTGGCTTGCTGGTACGGTGGCCTGGAGGGCGCACGCTCGCCCTGGCGCAGCGTTGAGCCGCCTGGAAGGCGGCGGTACAAGTGGCAATCCCCGATAGGTACTAGATGCTTGACGGAAGAGGGCTGAGTAGCTAGAATAGCGCCAACCGCTCAGATGGAAAGGGAATACCGCACTCAGAAGAGGCGACCTCATGTCTATTTTTCCTGGTAGATCAGATATGTTCGCTGAGACAGGGGAACCGCCCGATGATGCGCGGCCCTCCGCTGTATCCTCTCCGGCCAGTCGGCTGCCCCTGGCCGGAGGCGTGCTGCTCGCTGTGGTGGCCGAAGGCTTTCTGGCGCTGGCCCTGGCGCTCTCCAGCGGCACGCATTTAGGGCTGGTGGAGCTAGGCGTTCCCATGATTAGCGGGCTTTTTGCGCTGGGAAGCTGCTTACTGGTCAGCGTGGCGTTGCAGGGGCGTGAGCGCGGCGCGTGGGTGCTGCTGGGCCTGGCCTGCCTGGGGGTGCTGGTGGCGCAAGGAACCCGCTTTGTTCCGGCTTCATCCAATACCAATCTCCCCGTAAGCCTGGCGGGAAGCTATCCTTCGGTGGCGAGCCTGGCGCTGATCGTCCAGAGCATCGGATTTTTCCTGGCATTTCTGCTCTTTCCCCCGCCCACGCAGGGTACGAAGGCGCTGACGCGGCTGGGGCGGTTCTTCGATGGCCTGCTGGTGGTTGGCACGGGGATGGCGGCGGTAATCTACTTTGTGCTGGTTCCGCTCGCTCTGGTGACGGATGGCCCGCTGAGCGCCGGGCAGTTGACGACGCTGGCTATCTGTGTCAGTGACCTGCTCCTGCTGGGCGGGCTGACCTTTGCCCTGCGCTCGGTGGGCGCGGGACACAGCCCCCTCTCTAGCGCGCTGGGTATCCTGGGGCTGGCGATGCTGCTGCTGGTCGGCGCTGATTTTGTCAGCATAGTCCAGACGCCTGGTCAACTCGCGCCTTCCAACTCGCCCCTTCAGGCTGTCTGGAACGCTGGCTACCTGGCTGTTGGCCTGGGCGCGCTGCTGCGTCTGCGCGGCGGGGGCCGCAAGTCAGCCGATGAAGAGGAGTCTGCGCTCGATGAGGAAGGCTCTGGCATCTGGATGGCCTTGCCTTTTGCGCTGACCGTTGTGGTGGTGGGCGTTATTCTGGCGCACGCGCTGACCAGGGCCAGCAGCCCCACAGAGATGCTGGTGGCGCTGGTGTGCGCCAGCCTGCTGGTGGCGCTGATTGGCGCGCGCCATCTGGTGAGCCTCTTTGAGTCGCGCCAGGTGGCAGAGCAGCGCCGCGCGCTGGAGCGCGATGTGGCGCTGGCAGAGGAGCGAGTCGATCAGCTGCGCTCCAGTCAGCTTATTCAGGCGCGCGCGCGCCAGGAGAGTCTGAACTACGTGATGGAGACGCTGGCGCGCTTTGGCTACGGCGACTATCAAGCGCGGGTAGGCGCTTTGGACCGCGAACTGACGCCGCTGGCTGATCGCCTGAACGGCTTACTGGAGGGAATGGACCGTCAACTCAATGACCGTGATCGTGGCCGCGAGACGCGCCTGATTCGCGTTTTGACGGATGCGCTGGGGCGATTGGCGCTGGGCGAAATGCACGATTTGCCGGAACTGCCCACGCCCGGCGGCTCTCCGTTGGATGGGCTGATGATGAGCGTCGTGCAGGTGCGCACGCGGCTGATCGGTTTGCAAATGACGGTCCAACAATATGAGGAAGAACATTACCAGGCGCAGCAGCAGTTGGAGGCTGCCCGCCAGGAACTGGAGCAAGAGGCGCAGTTGCAGCGCCAGGCCGCGCAGGAGATGACGCAGACGCTGGAAGGGCACCTGCACTCGGAGCGCCAGGTGGCGCAGGCGACTGAGGAACAATGGAAGCGCGAACGCCAGCGATTGCAGGAGCAGGCGCAAGCCGCTGAGGCGCGTGTGGCGGCGGCTGAGGCTGCGCTGCATACCGTCGAACAGCGGTTGCTCACCGAGCGCCAGATGCACGAGCAGCGTTTGCAGGCCGAGCGCGAGGGGCTGGAGGAACGGCTGCGCAGCGCGCCCAGGGCCGATCCGGCCCAGCTAGCCCAGGTGCGCCAGCACAGCGATCTGCTGATCAGCCAGTTTACCAGGCAGGCTGAGCGGCTGCACACAGCGGCGGCGACGATCCAGACGGCGGCTGAGGTTGCTCAGCGCCTGGCGCGCACCATTCAGGAGACGGCTGCTCTGCCAGAAATCCAGGGCGCGGGCCAGGCGCCCGCTTCGGCTGCGCCCCAGCCGCCCGCTGCGCCTCAGCCAGCGGCGGAGCAGAAGACGGGGCTGAGCGCCTTGCAGATGCTGGAGCGGCTCGCGGGGCTGCGCGCGGGCGATACGACGCCCAGGATGCCTGCCGCCGCGCCTGCATCGGCGGATGCAACCAGGGCGGGAACGGGGAACCTATCGTCAGGCCCGCTGGATGGTCAGGCGCACGAGCGCGTGGCGCGTCGGCTGGGCATGGCCGCATCCCGCGCGGAAGAGATTGCCAACGGCTTGCTGGAACTGGCGCAGCAATGTATTCAGGCGGGCGAAGAGAGCGCGCGCGCCGCCGAAGAGGCCAGGAATCTTCCCGACGATGTAGATGTTCCCAGCATTCCGAGCCTTATTCGGCGTCCTCTGCTGCCCGCGCGGACGCCAAAATCTGGACGTTGACCGGGCGTTTCCACAAGAAGGAGTAACCATGCAGGTCCAAACCCCCTCGAAAGTGATGCTTGCTGGGCGCGCGATGGCCTATGATGAGGTCAGCCCGCCTGACCCCAAAGGGACGGTCTTATTGCTGACGGGCCTTGGCTCGAAGCGGCTGGGGTGGTTTAAGCAGTTGAAGGTCTTTGGGCAGACGTACCGCACGATTGCGCTGGACCACCGCGATACTGGTGATAGCGATCTGGCGTCCGGCCCATACAGCACTGCGGATCAGGCGGATGACGCTGCGGCGGTGCTGAAGGCGCTGGGCGTGGAGCGCGCCCATATCGTGGGCATTTCGATGGGGGGCTTCATCTCGCTGGAACTGACGCTGCGTCATCCGGCGCTGGTGGAAAAGCTGGTGCTGACCGCTACTTCTGCCGGTGGGCCAACCCATGTGCAGCCTGGGCCGGAGATGCTGGCGATGTTGGGGCGGGATCGGCGGGGGATGGACCCTGGCGAAGTGAGCCGCCAGAGCTATACTATGATCATGGCTCCGGGCTACGCCGAGAGTCACCCGGAGGTCATGGAGCGCATTGTCGAAAACGCGCGCTATCGCCCGCAGCCCGCCGAGGCGTATATGCGCCAGTTACAGGCGTGTACGGCACATAATGCCTCTGATCGGCTGGGCCAGATTCACGTCCCGACGCTGGTGGCGCATGGCGAAGTGGACCCGCTGGTTCCGGTGGAGAACGGGAAGTATCTGGCGCAGCATATCCCCGGCGCGCGGCTCATCCTCTATCCCGATACGGGGCATATCCCCATTATCGAGCGCGCCGACGAGTATAACCGCGATGTGCTGGCTTTCCTGGCGAGCTAACTTCCCCCTCCACTATGCTCCTCCGGCGATGCCGCTAGACGCGGCGGTATAGGCGGCTGCCACTTGTAGCACCGCCGAGACGGCGGCGCTACGGATTGGCCGCCGAGACGGCGGCGCTGCACGTAGCGTATCAGTTGGTTTGTAGGGTTTCGTTGCTTTCTTGCGTCAAGGAGAATAGCCAGAAGACATCTATGCGGAAGGCATAGATGCGGGAGGAGCGAGATGTTTCCGTTCGCGCTGAGCGCGATCCCGCCCCCGCTGCCTGATCCTGATGCGTCGGTGACGGCGATGGTGGAGCGGGCGCGGGTTGGAGATCGCGCTGCCTTTACCGCGCTCTTTCATCTGTATAACGCTCCCATCTGTCGCTATCTGGCGCATGTGGTGGGCAACGACGAAGCGGGGCGCGATCTGGCCCAGGAGACGTTCTTTGCAGCCTGGCGCTCCTTACCAGACCTCCGCGATCCCAGTCGTTTTGGTCCCTGGCTCTATCGGATTGCCACGAATCAGGCTCGCTCGTATCTGCGCCAGGGACGGCTGGCGCGCTGGCTGCCCTGGGCCGAACCGGGCGATCCACAGGCGGCCCACTATCCGACCACTGCCGGACCAGAGGCCCAGGTGGGCGAGGCCCAGCAGGTGAGGGCGGCCCTGGAGCAGCTAACGCCGAAATATCGGATGTGTTTGCTCTTGCAGTTGGAGGGCGGCTTTAGCCAGCGCGAGATCGCGCGCCTGCTGCACCTGACCGAAAAGAGCGTCAGCGTCTATGTGAGCCGGGGCCGCGAGGAGTTTCGTCGGGCCTATCAGCGATTGGAGGATGAATCCTCTCACCCCATGAAAGGAGGGTTCGCACGTTGACGCCGCCCCTGCCCCAGCCTTGCCAGCAATGGCGACTGAAGCTGGCTGCCACGCACCCAGCCGACCTGGAGCCAACTGAGCGTGCTGCCCTTGAAGCGCATCTTGCTACGTGCGCGGCGTGCGCGGCGGTCTATGCCGCTTATGCGCGCCTGGACGCCGCTGTTGAGCGTTTACCCGGCCCTGCGCCGCTGGAGGGTTTACCGCCAAAACTGCTGGCCCTGTGGGCCGCCGAGGACCGCCAGAGGCGGAACGAGGCCGCGCCCGTTCCCCTCCCTAGAAGGGAGCTACCTATGCGCCCGTCGTACACCGCCGATACCGAGCCAACGCCTATTTTCCCGGAGCGCCCGGAGCCGCGCCGCTCAACGCGCCGTCTGATCCCAGTGTTGACGACTGTGGCTGCCGTGCTGGTGATCGCTCTGGTGAGCGCCGCGCTGCTGGCAAGCCGCATACATAACTCGTCCAACGGGCAAACCGCCACGCCGGGCGGGACGACGACGACGCCGGTCGCTACGGCTTCAGGGACCGCGAGTATCCCTGCGGGCGGGATACCCGTCACGGTCTATTTCTCGAAGTTCCCGCTCACGACACCGGATGCCGTGTATGCTGTTGATCGCTTCGCGGCATCAACCACAGACATCGAGGCGTTTTCCGTCCAATTGTTGATCGCGGGGCCGACGCCGGAGGAGCGCAGCGAGGGCTACTTCTCGGAACTCAACAGCCTGTTCACGGGGCCATCGAGCGCGGCTTGCGCGGCCCCCAACCCGACAGGCGGGCCAGACTTTCAGTTGAAGCTTAATATGAAGGGGAACAGCGCGGAGCAGGGGACGGCGACGGTGCAGTTCTGCCGCCCAACCAGCAGCCCTGGTGTTGGAGCGGATGCGCGGGTGAAGGCGGAGATCACAGCGACCCTGAAGCAGTTTGCGGGCATCAAAAAGGTGGTGATTCTCCTCCAGAACGGCCACTGCTTCGGCGATGAGAGCGGCGCTGATCCCTGCCTGCAATAGCGAGCCATACTGAGGAGATGGCGCGCCACACCCCGCCCCGCCCGCGCCAGCACGGAGGCTGGCGGTACAGGCGATGGCCTCCTGCCTGTACCGCCGCCGTCCCTGGCGGCGAGCCGCTCGAAAGCGCGGACGCTCGCCCCCAGAGCAACGGACCAGCAGGCCAACGTTGGGCCAGCACGGAGGCTGGCGGTACAGGCCGCCGCCCCGCCCGGGCCAGCACGGAGGCTGGCGGTACAGGCAGCCGCCCTGCCAGGGAGCGGCGGTACGGGTGGCTGGCTCAAAGGATGGGTCCGTCGCGGTTGGCTTGCGCCAGGGCGGGGGCGACAAAGTTGCCCAGGTTGAGCATGGTACCCAGGTCATGTTTGTCGAATGCTTCCGGGCGCGCCAGGGTGATGACTCCCCAAAGCTGGTCCTGCGCGACCAGCGGCACGGCCATCAGCGCGAGGTCTTCTCTGGTCAGCAGGGTATCTGTGACCGGGCCGACAAAGGCCCGCGAGCCAGCGGAGTGCAGCAGGGGGCGGCGCTGGCGCGCCACCCAGGCCGTGACCGATTGAGGGTCGTCCATGTGGATGCGCTGCTCCGCCAGGCGGGCGCTCAGCGTACCCAGTCCGGCTACCCCCCTGAGTTCGTTGGTATCCACCTCATAGCTGAAGAGAACGGCTTCCTCGCAGCGGATGAGCTTCCGAATCCCTGTGGTGGTGAGGCTGAGGATCTGACGCCCATCGTTGGTATTGCTCAGCGCCCGCCCGACTTCCACCACGGTTGTGAGTATCTGCGCCTGTTTGGAGGCGGCTTCTCGCTGCCGCGCCTGGAGGATCGTGGCTGCTGCCAGGTCTGCCAGAGCTTCCAGCAGCTTCAGGTGCGCGCGGTTGAACGCGAGAGGTCTGATGGAGTTAGAGAGCATCAGGGTTCCCAGCACTTCCTGACCGGCCAGCACCGGCACGCTCACCAGCGAGCCAGACGGGGCGGCCCCTGGCGTCTGCATGCGTGGATCGGTGGCTGCCTGATCGACAATCACTGGAGCGCGATGCGCGGCGACCCAGCGGGCAATCGAGGCGTATTCGCGCTGGGAAGGCTGGGGGCCTTCAGGACAATAGGCCACCAGAGGTATCAACCTCTTGCTGGTTGGAGAGAGAACGGTCATCGTTCCCTCGCGCGCGCCGGTCAACGTCACGGCGTTCGCTATGAGCCGCTGGAAGACCGCTTCTAGCTCTTTGGTGGTTTTGCTGCGAGAGCCGCCAGGCGCTCTCCCTCGATTCGGGTCCGCTGGCTCTGGTCGTGGCTCGTGCTGCTGCCTTTGCTCGTTCATGATTGGGAGTATACCTGTCTCGTGCGATGCTGTCAAGCTTTGCTGGTGATCTGCTCAACCAACACTGGCCCTTTTGTCCTACCCGATAAACCTGTATAGCAATGCGCTTGCCAGGCGAGTGCTTCTTGCGGCTTCCTTACCGTCTATACCGTCTATCGAATTGAGGCCGTGTGGCACGCTGGAAGCGCGCGGCCAGCGATGAGGTGAGAGTTAAATCCGCCTGCTTCTTGTGCACTGGCCTTAAGATTGCTACACTGCATGCAGGCGGGCATAGGTAAGAAACCTTCCAGGCGATGCAGATGTGTCTTGTAGCAAAAAGGATGGTGTTGGCTATGCGGAACAGAGCATTTTCCTTCTTCCTGGCGCTCTCCCTGCTGGTATTCGCGGCCTGTGATATTTCGACCGGGCCAGGAGGCAATGCGCCCACCGGCCCCATTGCCAGCGCCAATATCACTCCCGACGATCCCAGTTTTCATGGCTGCCCTGGGACCGGCGATGGCGGCGATACGATCTTAAATACGTTCAAGAACCGCACCGATGAGGGCAATTATGTCAGCGTCTCGCTCGCTGATCTGCTGGCCCTGACCTGGCCGCAGGATACGGAGCGGGTGTCGCATGGCAATTGGTCCGACAGCGAGCGGGCTGAAATTGCCAAATACGAGGGCGCGCCAGTCGAGACGACGGGCTATCTGCTGGATTATAAGCACGAGGGTACGGAATCAACGAACTGCCACGCCTCCGATTACCGCGATTATCATATGTGGCTGGCGGTGAATGCCTCCGATTCGAGGGCGGAATCTATCGTCATTGAAATTACGCCGCGTATGCAGGCGCAGCGCCCAGGCTGGGTGGATGCTCTGAAGGATCTGAAGGGCCAGCATGTGCGCATTAGCGGCTGGCTCCTGTTTGATCAGGAACACCCGGAGCAGCTTGGCAAGACGCGCAAGACGCTCTGGGAGATTCACCCGATTATGCACATTGATCTCGATCAAGGCGGGGGAAACTGGGTTAGCGTTGATAACTGATGCTCAGGCTCACGACATGTGAGCCAGCCGGAAAGGACCAGGGGTCATGCTGAAGGCGGCAGATGTGGCTGTGCGCCTCACGATTGAAGGCGAAGACGAGCCAGCCCACGACTATGCCAGGCTGGCGACAGAGATTGCCCGGCGCGTCATCGAGCTTGGCGTTGCTGCGTATCAAAAAGAGGGGCCATTCAGCATCCAACTTGTCAGCATGAAGGTGCTGGAGGGTTCGGCGGGCGAAGAAGAGGAAGTGTTCTAGCAAAAATGAGGTGTTGGCAAGCGAGGCATGGTACTGGTAGCGCCGCCTTCCAGGCGGCCAACGCTGCGCCAGGGCGAGCGTTCGCCCTCCAGACCACCGTACCAGCAGGCCAGCGTTGAGCCGCCAGGAGGGACGCGCGAGCGACCAACGGGAGCGAGACTGCCGAGGCCCAGGCGAGGCAAGCGGCCCTTCCCGAAGGGGGGCGGCGCTACAAGTGGCGCCCCCCGATAGTTGGTGGAACTAAGAGGAAGTGTCCTCTTGACGCCCTGCCGCGCTGTGGGGTAAGCTCTGCACGTTATGAATCAGCAAGAACAGACTGGCGCTCCTCAAGCGCCTGCCTGGCAATGCAGTAATCCTGCTTGCCAGA
The DNA here is from genome assembly GCA_036557285.1 of Ktedonobacterales bacterium. Classification (NCBI taxonomy): domain Bacteria; kingdom Bacillati; phylum Chloroflexota; class Ktedonobacteria; order Ktedonobacterales; species Ktedonobacterales bacterium. The sequence continues at coordinate 34,252 of DATBHW010000047.1, read as the reverse complement.
CGACCTTTGCCACGCCTGTGCAGCAATGCCTGACCTGTGGCGCGCTGCCGAAGGGCGCGCTGCTCAGTGAGCGTTTTCGCATAGAGGCGCTGCTGGGGCGCGGCGGCATGGGCGCGGTGTATCGCGCCAGCGATCTGGCGCTGGGGCGTCTGGTGGCGCTCAAGGTGCTGGCCCCCAACGCGGGGCTGGCGGGCGACGCGCCGAAGGAACTGCGCGCGCGTTTCTTCCGCGAGGCGCGGCTGGCGGCCCAGCTTGACCACCCCAATATCGTGCCGGTGCTGCACTTCGATATTGATGGCCCGCTGGCTTATCTGGTGATGCCGCTGCTGACGGGTGGCACGCTTGGCAGACGTATGCGCCCGAAGCAGCCCGCTGATCCTGTCGTGGCGGCTGCCTGGCTCCATCAGATCGCCGCCGCGCTGGATTTCGCGCACCAGCGCCCTCAGCCGATTGTTCACCGCGATGTGAAGCCCAGCAACCTGCTCTTTCACGAGGATGGTCGGCTGTGCCTGGCCGATTTCGGCATTGCGCGGGTCGTCGCGGGTTCAGAGTCGGGCGAGGCGGCCCACCTGACACGCACAGGCATTGTGATGGGCAGCCTGTCGTATATGGCCCCGGAACAGATCAACGGGCACGCGGTTCCGGCCAGCGATCAATACAGCGCGGGTGTGCTGCTCTATGAACTGCTGGTGGGCGCGCTGCCTTTCGAGGCGTCGGACAGTTATGGGCTGATTATTCAGCAGGTCAGCGCCACACCGCCGCTGCCGAGCGAACACGCGCCCGGCCTGCCGCGTGGGGTTGATGCGGTGGTGATGCGCGCGCTGGAGAAACAGCCGGAAGAGCGTTTCCCGACGGTGGGGGCGCTGGCTGAGGCGTTCGAGGCAACGCTGAGCGGAGCGCCAACGGCGCAGAGCGTCAGGTCGGCCAGGGCGCGCGTCACGCTGCCGGTTGCGCCGCCCCCGCCCTTCGAGCGTGACGATGAGCAGGACGACGATCACCCCTTTGCTGATGATCTGCGCGGCGAGCTTCCAACCCAGGCGGCGACGATCCTGCGGGCCGCGCCTGGAGGATGGGGCGCGCCGCCCTATCAGCCGCCCGGCCCGCCGCGCCGCCGCAACTGGTGGATACCCGCCCTCTTTATCGGGCTGGTGGCGATGCTGGTGTGCGTGGTGGCGCTGGCCGGATTGAGCAGGCTGGGCCAGGGCGCCAACACCCGCATTTCCCAGACGAACACCGCGACGGCGCAATCGCCTACACCAACGGCGACGCCAACCGACGCCGAGCGATATACCCGCCTGTTGGCGGCTGCCGAGAGCAACGACCCCATCCTCCAGCAGAGTCTGCACAGAAACGATCATAAAGGCTGGCACGTCTCTTCGCCGGGATCATTTGCGAACGATGGCCTGCGCCTGCCTACCCGCGCCCTTTTCAAGCGGGATAACAATAATAACACCGTGCCCGCGACGACTGAGCAGCGGCTGGCTTTTTGCGCTGTGGAGGTGACGATTAGTGTCAGCAGCGCCAGCGTGATCTATGGACTGGGCTTTTTCCCCCCTAATGCCGCAGGATACGCCTTGCTTCTCAACGCTGCCGGAGGCTATGCGGTGATGGTGGCCGACCCGAATAATACGAGCCAGGCCCAGGATGAGACGCCAGACGCGCGTCTGGCGCTGACTCCTGATGCACCCGCTGCCCTGGAAGTCATCATTCAGGGCAACCAGTTTGCTATCTTTCTCGATCACACCTTCATCGCCATCGCGCCCTTTTCGCCTGACTATTCCGACGCGTCGGTTTTTGCCCTCTTCAGCGTCGTCAGGAACGACCTGCCGCCTGCCACGGTGCTGTTCAGCAACTTGACGATCTATCCCCTCTCTTAAAGGAGCCAGCCGGAATGCCTGAAACGGAGCCGCCCGCGCGCCAGCCTTCCCTGCCAGGGGCTGAGGCTGAGCGCGAGGATGAGGCCGCGCCAACGGATGGTCTGCCCACCCGCGCAGGAGGGCTGAGCGCGGAGGAACTGGCCTGCTGGGTGGCTTTCACACGGGTGCGCGGCATCGGGCCGAAGCGGTTTGGCGATTTGCTCAGCTTCTTTGGCTCCGCCGCCGCTGCCTGGCGCGCCGGGCGCGCTGATCTGCTGGCCGCCAGGCTGGATGCCCGCGCCACCGAGGCGCTGCTGGCGCAGCGGGCGAAGGGACCAGCGCCAGAGGCCGAACTGGAGGCGCTGGCCCGGCGCGGCATCCGGGCGGTCTCGCAGGCCGACCCGGATTACCCCGAACTGCTGCGCGAAATCTATCTGCCCCCGATCCTGCTCTACGTGCGCGGCACGCTTGCCCCTGAAGACGCCTGGGCAGTTGCTATGGTGGGTACGCGCAAGGCGACCTCCTATGGCTTTCAGGTGGCGGAGCATCTGGCGCGCGGGCTTGCCAGCAATAAAGTGACGGTTATCAGCGGGCTGGCGCGCGGTATTGATACTGCCGCGCATAAGGCGGCGCTGGCTGCGACTGACGGGCGAACTATCGCGGTGCTGGGCTGTGGCCTGGACGTGATCTATCCGCCCGAAAACGCGAAACTGGCGGCGCGCATCTGCGAGCAGGGCGCGCTGGTTTCGGAGTTTCCGCTGGGTACACAGCCCGAACCGACGAACTTCCCTATCCGCAACCGGGTGATCAGCGGGCTATCCCTGGGGGTGGTCGTGGTGGAAGCGCCCCGGTCCAGCGGCGCGCTGATTACGACGCGCTTTGCGCTGGATCAGAATCGCCAGGTCTTTGCTGTTCCCGGCCACATCTACAGCAAGGCCAGCGAGGGGACGAATGCGCTTATTCAGGCGGGCGCGAAGCTGGTCATGAGCGTCAAGGATATTCTGGAGGAGCTAAAGCTCCAGCAGGCTCCGCAGCAGGAGATGCGGGCGCTGCTGCCTGCTACCGGCGTGGAGGGCGCGCTGCTGGCGCTGCTGGCCGCCGCGCCAGAGCCTCTGCATATTGACGAACTCTGCCGGGCTTCCAGCATGCCTGCGGCGGAAGTCACCAGCGCGCTGCTGCTGATGCAGCTAAAAGGCATGGTGCAGGACGTTGGAAACGCGACTTACGCGCAGGCGAGGTAGCGAAAAAGATTTGCCGTTTCTGGTGGTACAAACACGGCTATACAAACACGAACAAATCAGCTACTGGCATTGTGAACCCCGGCGCTGCATCCAGCCCATCCAGTAGATCGCTCGCATTGAGCGTGCGCAGGGCTTCATCGGAGGTCCACACGTCCACTTTCTGCTCGTCGGGCCAGATCACCCACATCAGCCGCGTCCCGGCGGCCAGCCATCGCTGCACCCGCTCGGCAAGCTCAGAGCGCGTCTGGCTCGGTGAAACGATCTCAACGGCCAGATCGGGCGCGAGAGGCGCGTACTTCTTCTGCGCTCTTGCAGCTTCGACGATGGGCAGCCGCTCTTTGGAGACGAAGCCAAGATCAGGCATCCAGACCGTTTCGCCTTCATCGCCTGGCCGGCTAATATCGTAGCCCTCTTGCTGGTAGGTGAGCCGCCCTAGCTGCTGTCGCTTCACATACGGCGAAAACTCGCCGACCAGATTATCCAGAATCCAGCCATGCCGATGATCCTTGACGGCGGGCATGTAGACCACTCTCCCCTTGTCAAGCTCCGTGTACCAGCCGGGCGCATCGGGAAGCTGACTATATTCTTCGGCGCTGAGCAGGATGCCAGGCTCTTTGATAATCTTATAGTGCAGCGTGGCTGCCATTGCGCGCCCCCTTTCCAGGGTTGAAAACGCCTCTCGATGACATTCTACCACGCGCCCGGCGAAGAGGAAAAAGCTATGCTATACTTGCTCCAGAAGCGCCAGCATAGGCGCTGGTGCGTGAATCCCTCAAAACGTATGCTAGAAAGCGGCGTCTCTCTTGACGTAGATTGCTTGAGTTGCACGATCAGCGCGCAAGCGCCCGCTGGCGGCGCTGCTGGTCGAACGTGGCATCTTTGAGAGCGAAGCGGAAGCGCGGCGCTGGGTGATGGCCGGGCAGGTGCTGGTCAATGGTCAGCCGATGGATAAGCCGGGCATGCCCGCGCCGTCTGATGCCCTTTTGCGCGTGCGCGGACGCCGCCGCTACGCCAGTCGCGGCGGCTTGAAGCTGGAGGCCACGCTCGATCACTTTGCTGTCTCCGCTGCCGGGCGCGTGGCGCTGGACAGCGGCGCGTCAACCGGCGGCTTCACAGATTGTTTATTGCAGCATGGCGCGGCGCTGGTCTACGCGGTTGAGGCCGGGTACGGTCAATTGGTGGGCCGTCTGCGCGCCCACCCCAGGGTACGCAATCTGGAGCGCACCAACCTGGGCGATGCTTCTCTGCTGGCGCTGGAGCCGCGCCCCACACTCATCACCCTCGATCTCTCCTACCTCTCACTCACGAGGGCGCTTCCTATAGCCGCAAAGATGCTCGCGCCGGAGGGTGAAGTTCTGGCTCTGTTGAAGCCCCTCTTCGAGGTGGAGAGCGCCCAGGCGCGCCGCAGCGGGCAGGTGGATGATCCGGCGCTGTTGATGGAGGCGCTGCGTCAGGTCTTGGAGGCGGGCGCGGCGGCTGGCCTGACCACGCTGGGCACGGCGAAGCTGGCCCTGCGCCCGCGTCTTGGCGTCTCGGAGTTCTTTGTCTACTTTGGGCGCGGCAAAGGGTATTCACCCTGGCAGTATGACGACGCGGCGCTAACCGAGATCATCACACTGCCAGGCATTGGCTCGGCTGAGGAGGAGGGGTAGCCCGGCAGTGCTCGTATCTGCTGGCTGCCTGGATTCTCAGTGCTGGCGGGCGGCTCGCCTATGTGAAGCTCGCTCAAGACGCGCCGGGCGATCAGGCCACACGACCAGGAGCGTGCCGCCCGGTGGAACAGCGCCCCAGCGCGTACACATCGCTTCGATGGCGGGACGCAGCCGCGCGAGCAGGGCGGCCTGGTCGGCCCGTGTGCGCACGAGTGGGGAGGCGATAGGCAGCGGTTCGTTGCCCAGGCTCGTTCCCTTCACTACGTCCATTATCCAGCCAACCAGCACCTCAGAAATCCCAATTCCCTGCCGATGCGCCGCCAGCACCGCGCGCGAGCGATCCGTCGCGTGTGGACCCTGGCGGCCCGCAAGGATATGTATGCCCTCAAATAGCGCGCCAGCGGCCACGCTCCCCCAGAAGCCATCCTCAAGCCCCAGTTCCAACTCAAGAACGTAGTGCGCCAGGTCATGCGGGATGGGGTCGAGCGGTCCATAGACCGGCACACTCAGGCGCACGCCATCCTTGCGCGTGACCACCGTCGCAATACGGTGGTGCTGAGACTGTATAAAGCGAATGTCCATAACACTCCCTCCGCTTGTGGGTGGCGCTTCAAGGTAGGCTGCTTATTGCAGCAACTTGTCGTATTCGGCGTGGGGGCCAATCCAGAACCAGAGCCAGGTATCCGGCAAACGCTTGGCGAGGGCGCGGTAATGGGAGCCGACCCGCGCTGAGTAGTAGATTTGGCCCCGCTTGCCGTGTACCGGTTCCAGGTGCAGGCCGGGGTACGTGGGGTCACTGGCGAACTGCTTGTAGGCTTCGGTGGCATCGCGCTGCACATCGAGAGGCAGCGCGTCAAACAGCTTGTTGAACTGGCGAGTGCGGGCAGATTTCACTTCTCGCCCCAGCCGCCCTCTTCGGTTTCGCCCGCGTCGTATTCGGCCTGGGCTTTATCGGCCAGGCGATCAAGTAGCTCAGGGCTGCGAGGATCGGCAAAGAGTGCATGCCAACGCTGATCGTCGGCCAGTTCCTCTAACAGCTGCTGAAGCCGCTCAGCAATAATGGCCTGGTCGTCGGGATGAAGCTGCTCAACTTGTTCAAGCACGCGCTGAAGTGTCTCGATCATCAGACCCTCCTGTGATGGTATCTCTCCACCTATTATCTTCTCTGGTGGCCTTTTCTGCAAGAGCGATGACTGCGGGCAGCCGTCATGCCCGTTTTTTTTGCGCCGGGCTGGTCGTGGGGCGCGCCACCCGGCGCCAAGACATCACCTCCTGGCGGCTTCATAGCTGATCCGCTTGCGCTTCAGGGCAGCAAACCAGCGCCACGTGCCGCCCTGTACCGGCGATGAAGCGTGTTGAGCGGATGCTTGCGGCCTGGGCGTCAGGAGCGCGGGGTCTGGCAGCAGCGTTCTGACACAGCCATGCTGGCTCAGGAAGACTAACGCTGCCCGTATCTCCCGATGCGTGCAGCGCGTCGCGTCGGCCAGATCAGCCACGGTGACTTTGCCGTCGCAGCGATAGAGGATCTCTTGCTGCAAGAGAGAGAACGGACGCACGTGATACTTCGCGCCAGGCGTGCGCTGGTAGCGCAGGGTGAAATCAAACGTCGTGGTGGACGACATGAACATGGCTCCTTTCCGACTTGCCATGCCCACGCGCCATAGGGTACAATAGCCATACCGGCGCGTGGGTTCTTGACGGTTCCTGTGGCTGGTACCTTGCCGCTGCCTGGTTACTCTCTAGGCGGCGGCGCGTTCTTTATATTGCTCTGCGGTCGCCTCAAGCGCATCTAATATTTCTGAAACCTCCTTTCCCAGAATAACAACCAGCTTCTTCAGGTTTTCCGGGTTAGGGCGGGCATACGCATGTTCCCATTCCCATACAGCCTGCTTGCTCACGCCACAGGCAGCAGCAAGCCCACCCTGCGTTAGCATGGCTTCTTGTCTCAGACGCTTGAATGTTTTCATGCCTTGCCGTCCCTCTGCTGCAATATTTAGCTAAAGTATAGCCCTTATAAACCAAAAAAGTCAAGTATTCCATGCGATGACGGAAAAAGTTCCTATGCCAGAGACCCTTGCCAGAAAACCGCAGCGAATCATGAGGTGTTGGCAAGCGAGATATGTTACTTGTAGCGCCGCCTTCCAGGCGGCCAACGCTGGTCTGCTGGTAGGTTGGCCTGGAGGGCGAACGCGCGCCCTGGCGCAGCGGTGAGCCGCCGGGGACGGCGGCGCTACAGGTGGACTCCCCGCCCAATAGGCGCGGCGTTGGTGGCAAGGGCGGCGCTTGCGCTGGCGCAGCGGTGGCCGCCAGGGACGGCGGCGGTACAGGTGGTGGAACCTCAACTAGCTCTGGCTGGAGATAGGGTGGCGCGGTTTCTTTGGCGCGGCGGCTTTGAGGCGCATCCAGAGGATGAACAACCAGATGACGGCGAAGGCGATGAGGGCAAGCGCGGCGCGCAGCCAGAGCGCGAGGCCGTCGGTTCCGGCAAAAAGCGCGTGGAGCATGACCAGCCCCAGCGCGGCCAGCGCCAGCGGGTGCAGCCTGCGCCAGAAGCTGTAGCTGATGCGGCTGCGGATGAGCGAACTGCCCCAGACGATCAGCAGCAGATACAAGCCGAACATGCCCGCCGCGATCCAGAGCGGCTGATAGCTGGCGTGCAGCGGGATGAGCATATCTGCCAGGCTGAAAGGCACGACGCGATCAACGAAGACGGCGAGCAGATGCAGCGCCAGCGACACGGCGGTGAGGATGGAGCAGGTGAGGTGCAGGTCGTAGACGCGCCAGCGTTCCAGAGTCGGCTGCCAGAGGCGCACGCGCAGCGCCAGGCCGATCAGGACCGTGACGCAGAGCAGCCCCAGCGAGGCCAGCCCGGAGGCGCGCACCAGATACCAGAGGGTCGGTCCGGCCAGCGGGCCGCTGTCGTTGAGCAGGTCCAGCGCAGCCTGCGGCAGATTCAGCGAGCCGGAGACCTGCCCGCTGATCGCGCTGCCCAGGTGGGGCGCGATAGTGACGAATAACGACGCTGTGCCGCCCTGCGCCTGGCCGACGCCTGCCCCCTCCAGGTCGAGATGGCTGCTGCCATCTGCCAGATAGAGGCCGCGCACGTCGGCCACGTAGACGCTGATCGTGCCGCCGGGGTCCGTGACTCTGGCGCTGCCCCGCAGCAGCCCCGCAGCGTTCACGGTACCGCCGCCTGGGAAGACATCCGGCCCCTGCACAATGCCCGCGTCGGGCAGAATCGCCTCCGAAAGATCGAGGCGCAGCGCCAGCGCCGGGCCAGCGCCGATGGGATGCAGCAAAGCCGTTATCAGCAGATGGTGAATGAGATAAGCGCCAGAACTGTCCGTTCCCAGGGCTGTATCGTCGAGGATTTGCCCATCAAGCCGCGCCTGATAGGCGATCACCGGCGCCGTTGATGGGTTGGCGCTCGCCAGCGCGGTTGATGGGCGCAGCGCGATCCCCAGCGTCAGGATACAGCCGAGAAGGATGCCGAGGAGCAGCGGCGCTCTGGCACAGCCATGTTTCATGAGACGCCGCTGACGGTATCTGGCGGGCGCGGCGCGCCTGCGGGCGAAAACCAGCCCTGTGTGCCGTTGCCAAGCTGCAATTGCTGCTCGGCGTTCTGGAGGGTCGGCGCTTGCTGCGCGGCTGCCGCTGGCGCGCGCGACACGATCTGCCACAGCCCCAGCAAACCGGCCAGGCTGAGCAGCCCGGCCCCCAGGCGCACGCGCCAGCGGCGCTTCGGCGCTCGATAGGGCCGGGGAGAGAGGCGGCTTTGTGCGTCCATTTCGCGCTCCCTGAAAAAAAGATGCTTACATGTGCCGCTAGTATACCAGGCAGAGATTAGAATACGCTGAGATTGAACCTGGGAAGCCCGTAATACCAACTCCGCTTGGGGAGAGGCGCTTTACCTGTAGCGCCGCCTTCCAGGCGGCTAATCGTCTGGCCGCCTGGAAGGCGGCGCTACAAGTGATCTAACGGGTCTGGTTTAGAGGCTCAGGCCGGAGCGATAGGTGGGGTAAGCTGGCTCCCAGCCAAGTCGGCTGGATGAAGGAAGAATCTCCCGCTTAAAAGGCGGGAGAGTGTCAATCGAAGGTTGGGAGGGCAGAAGAAGCAGCGAGCGGGGCAGGCGGCGCGTCGGAAAGGTAGCGTTCGCCAAACTGCTTGATCGCCTCCATGATGTCAACCAGCGCCAACCCTTTCTCGGTCAGGCAGTACTCGACCCTTGGGGGAATCTCAAGGAAGGCGTGACGCTGCACAAAGCCAAGCTCTTCCAGCATCTTGAGCCGATGCGAGAGCGTTTTGGGGCTGACATTGCCGAGCGTCTCCAGCAGTTCGCCAAAGCGCCTGGTCCCCCCCAGCAGCGTGTGGATGATCATGAGGGTCCACACGTCGCCAAGCAAACGCAGGGCGCGGCCCAGGGGCTGGGTCGCGCAGATGGCTGCTTGCTCTGTTGGCGGCGCGTAATCTGAGGAAGTCATATCAGAAGTATACCATACTTTGCTTCCAAACGCATCCTTGACAAGAGGAGCTTTCTTGAGTATATTTATTTCCGTATGGAAAATAACGGCACGAAGGGAACAATCAGAATTGATCCATCTTTTCGTGCGGTGCAGTACACATCATTTTGATGGAGGACATGACATGACTATCCCCGGTAAGACAGAAGCCGGAACTGGTACCCTCTGGCAAGCTGACCCGTTCCACACGCAGGTTGAGTTCACTGCCAAGCATCTGGGCATGATGACGGTGCGCGGCCACTTTGCCGAGGTCAGCGTGACCGGCCACATTGACCCCGACCACCCCGAAACGTTAGCGATTGAAGCCACTATCCAGACGGCAAGTATCCACACCAACCACCCCAAACGGGATGACGATCTGCGGGCGTCTAATTTTCTGGACACCGAGAACTACCCAACGATTACCTTCAAGAGCACCAGGGTTGATTCACTTGGAGAGGATCGCTATGCCCTGACCGGCGACCTGACCATCAAGGGCAACACCCGGCCAGTCACCCTCAACGGGGTGGTCTATGGGGCAATCAATGACCCCAGGATGGGCCATCGCATCGGCTACAGCGCCGAGGGCCAGATCAACCGCAAGGACTTCGGCATGACGTTCAACATGATGTTTGATGGCAAATGGATCGTCGCCGACGAAGTGCAAATCTTGATCGAGGGTGAGATCGTCGAGCAAAAGCCATCGGCTTGAGATCGGCTCTGGCAGGGGTAAGCTCCACCAGCCGTTTTCCCTTAGCAGAGAGGGCAGCACGTTGCTGCCCTCTCGCTGTGTCCAAGTTTAGTAGACGATCACAGGGATGCCGACTCTGGCCCAATCATAGAGGGTGATGGTGTTTCTCAGGGTCATGTTGATGCAGCCATGCGTGCCATTCAGGGAATATTTGCCAGAGGTGTAATCGTGATGCGGCAGGTTCGCGCCCGGCCCAAAGTATGAGCGCCACGTTGCGTCATGCAGGTAGTAGCCGCCGGTATGATAGGCCATCGCGTAGTTGATGGGCGTCGGTGGATACCAGAGCGGCGAGCCTGGCGGCTCGGAAGACTTGAAGACGATATGGGTCTGCCTCGACATGACATGCCACAACCCGGGCGGCGTTTGGGCGGCGCGCTGGCCGGTCACAACATACATCCATCCGGCTAGCAGGCCGTTCTCGTACATGCGCAGAGTCTGTTCGGTCAGCGAAACGATGATGACTTTGCCCGTCAACCGATACGTCTGAATCAGTTGCAGGTCCGCCGCGTGTGGCTGATCGTGTGGTGTCTGATCGTTCAGGTTCGCCAGCAGGGCGGTCAGGTTCGTAACCAGAACCTGCGCCTGCGTATCAATCTTCTGATAGTCATCTATCGTGACCGCCTTCTCGAAGCGCGCCTGCTCTTGCAAATAGGCGTCGTCGGCGTTGATATATTCGTAGTCGTTGTTACTGTCCGTCTGGTTTATCAAAAGCTGTAGTTGTTGCAGGTGGTATCTGGTCTTCGTGACTATAGCGATGTGCTGCAAGGTGCTCACCTGCGCCTGAAGCGTCGCCGCGAGGTTTTTATACGCCTTTTCGGTTTGGGCGCGCTGGAAGTTCTTGCGATCTTTCTTGAGCTGCTGCTGATAGGGGGTCAGATCCAGGCCATATCCCTGGGCCTGGAAAATTGATACCTCATACTGGTTCAGCAGCGCCTGGCTGGTTGCCTTGGCCTGCACCGTCTTGGGGCTGATCACGGTTGGCGCTGTCGGCTGGCTGCTGACGCAGGCGCTCAGGAGCAGAAGCAGGCTGGCTCCAAGGACGCCCAGGCGCCGTTGGGAGGTTCGCCAGGCTGCCGAGAGCGGGGCATTTTTTAGAGAGAAGACGGGGGGCTTCATTGCCAGAGGCTCTTTTCTAGATCATTGTAGGGTATAGGCTATCGGGACATGAGCAACGGAAACTGGATGCGATGCCTTGCACAGCGACGTAAGCCGCGCTTGAGCCGCTGTTGCAATTCGTATGCCGCCAGGATGAGCGGTAGTTCCACCAGCTACAGGTGACAACCCCCTCCTGGCCTCTCGTGCCAGAGGGGGTTGTCGGGGGGTGAGGGAGTGAATCTGTTCACATGGCGGCTTTGCGAATGGAGCGCGTGACCCAATACACACCCAGCACCGCCAGCACGCCAAAGATGATGAAGCCTTGTATCACGGCTACGTTGGTCAGGCTGCCATCAACCAGCGCCCGCGAGGCGTCAACCGCGTAGGCGAAAGGGTTGCCTTTGGCAATCTTCTGCAAAATGTCGGGCGCAAAGGAGAGCGGCAGCATGATGCCGGAGAGCAGCAAGAGCGGCAGCGCGACCAGATTGACGGCGGCGGCCAGCGCCCCTTCGTCTTTCACCAGCAAGCCTACCGCGTAGGAGCAAGAGGCCATCATCAAGCCGCCGATCAATATCAGGGCAACCAGCAGCGCCAGCCCGCCCGCGTCGGGCCGGAAGCCTAGAATCACCCCAAGGATGATCAGCAAGGCGGTCTGGACCAGCAGGTTCAGCAGGCTAACCAATATCATGCCGAGCATCAACGACAGTCGGCTGACCGGCGTGACGCGCAGGCGCTCGATGGTGCCTTCGCGCAGTTGCCCAATGACGGTGAAGCCAGCAAAGCCGGTGCCGAAGATCGCCATCATCATCATCAGCCCAGGCGTGAAGACGTTGTACGCGCCGCCGCTGGGAAAGCCCGGCACGCCAACCAGATTTTTGAGCAGCGGGGCGAACAAGAGCATATAACAGATGGGCTGAAACAGGCCGAAAAAGACCCAGGCCGGGTTGCGCAGCATGACGCGCAGCGCAGAGCCAAAGATCAGCCAGGTATCGCGGATGAGTTTTGTCATCGGGGGTTCTCCTTCTCTCTTAAGCGGTTCGCTCTTCACGCAGCGAGCGCCCGGTCAGGCGCAGGAAGACATCTTCCAGCGTCGGACGCGCCAGCGTCACCGTGCGGATGGACGTACCGTTGTGGTCGAGCAGGCGCAGGACTTCGGGCAGCACCTCTTCGCCGCGCTCCACGTAGAGTTGCAGGCCGACTTCGGTTTCCTGAAGTTCGCGCAGGAACGATTGGGCGCTCAACTTCTCTTTCACCTGCGCGCTGGCGCCGTTCTGGATATTCAGGCCGAGCGAGATAATGTCTCCGGCAATCTGCTGCTTGAGGGCGTTGGGCGTGTCTTCGCCGACGATCTTGCCGTTGTCAATAATTGCCAGGCGATCACAGAGAATGTCGGCTTCATCCATGTAGTGAGTGGTCAGGAAGATCGTCATGCCCTCGGAGCGCAGGCTGCGTATCTCGTCCCAAATGCGCATGCGGCTCTGTGGGTCCAGGCCGGTGGTGGGTTCATCCAGAATGAGCAGACGTGGCCGGTGCATCATGCCCATAGCAATATCCAGGCGGCGGCGCTGCCCACCAGAGTAGGTGCTGACAAGCCGGTCAGCGTATGGCTCCAGATCGAGCCTGGTAATCAGTTCGGCGGCGCGCTGGCGGGCATTGGCTTTGCTCATGCCATAGAGCCGCGCTTGCAGCACCATGTTCTCGCGCCCGGTTTCTTTTGGCTCCGCGCCGCCCTTCTGGCCGACATAGCCGATCTGCATGCGCACGCGCTTTGGTTCGCGCCGTAGGTCATAGCCGCAGACTTTCGCCTGCCCGCCCGTTGGGTCCAGCAGCGTTGAGAGCATACGCATGGTGGTGGTCTTGCCCGCGCCGTTTGGCCCCAGGAAGCCAAAGATTTCGCCCTGGTTCACGCGCAGATCCACGCCGCGCACCGCTTCGACAGCGCCTTTGCGCGACTTAAAGGTCTTCGCCAGCTTCTGCGTCTCGATCATCTCCATAAGAGATGGTTCCTCCTGTTCGTTCTGTTGGTTGTGACGTGCCTGTCCGTCTATCGTTTCACAGTCCTTGTGGTGGGTTTGTCGCTCTCTCTTTAATCTTATAACAGATGACATTGAAAAAGTCAATAGTACCATCAGGTAATATTAAGATTATTAAGTTCTGATCTTTGTTCTTTTTGTTGAGGTAAACATACATACGTGTTGGTTTGTAAAAAGTTGCAAAAAAAAGCAGCTATGCTGGCCGGGCAGCAATATCGTACATGAACACATCTACCAGCGCGGGGGCGCTCTCGCGCAGGGAGAATGCCTGCTGGTCGAGCAGCCAGTTCAGGCTGACGCCGTTGAGATAAGCGAGCATCGCGCGCGCGGCAATCACCGGGTCAAGGTTGGCGCGCACTTCGCCGAGCGCGATGCCCTCTCGATAGTATCCAGCGATCTCTTCTTCAAGCTGGCGCATAGCTTCCTGTTTTTTGCGCATGCCCTCACCCAACTCTGGAGCAAGGCCGGTTTTGAGTATGGTCAGTTCCTGCACAGCGCGATAGGTTTCATCCTCTTCGAGCAGGGTAATAATGTAGATCATCACGCGGCGCTGAATATCCAGCCAACTGCCTCCCCCGCTGACGGCGCGATCCACTACACCCTGAATGCGCCCCATCGTCTCATCTACCAGGATGCTATAGAGTTCGGCCTTCGAGCCAAAGTGCCAGTAAATGGCGCCGCGCGAGACACCCGCGTTTTCGGCTATCTCTTCCAGGCGCGCCGCCGCGTAGCCTTTCTGGCTGAAGACGATCAGCGCGGCGTCCAGCAGCGCCTGGCGCGTGGCGGCAGCCTCTTCTTTGGTTTTGCGAGCCATCTCTCCCCTCCTCCACAAACATACTAACACGCATGTATGTTTTTTGTCAAGGGTAGGGAGGCCACTTGTAGCACCGCCATCCTGGCGGCAGGGGGGCTGCGGAGGTGTGGTACCTGTAGCGCCGCCATCCCGGCGGCAGGGGGCTGCGGAGGGGTGGTACCTGTAGCGCCGCCATCCTGGCGGCTCAACGCTGGCCTGCCGGTCCGTTAGCCTGGAGGACGAACGCTCGCCCTGGCGAATCGCTAGCCGCCTGGAAGGCGGCGCTACAAGTAAGACGCCCCGCCTGCTAACACTTCAGGTTGGGTGGAACCGGCGAGACAAAGCTGTGGCGGGTGAGCACTTTGCAAGCCACTGCACAAGTGATCAGGCCACCATCGGGGAGAACGCCCGACGGCAGCCTGATCGCTGACGAACATGCAGGGGGAGATTACGCATGCTGCGCGTAAGCCGACGACTCCGTAATCCACTCTTCCACTTGCGCCAGAGTTGGCGCGTGGTGCGTGATATGTTTGCTGTCGTTGATCTCCTTCAGCTTCGCCTGGAGTTTGTCGGATTTGCGGTGCTGAAGTTCTTTGCAGGAATCCACGCCGCTCTCCTCAAGCAGATTCGCCATTTCCTTGCCAACCCCTTTCAACCGCATGAGGTCGGCGCGGTTGATCCACTCGGTCAGTTGGTTTGGGTTGACATTCAACTGCTTTGCCAGCGCGGCGCGCTGCAGGGGAGTGCTGGTTGCGTTCAGCAAATCTTCGACGGTGTGAATCTTTCCCTGCTCTAACCTGGCCTGAATGCCAGGGTCAAGGTCTTTAATCTCGCTTATTTTGTGTGCCATACCATCTCCTCTCGGCCATTGCTGGCGATGGTTGCTGCAAACACTGCTGAGATGCGTTTAGGGCCGGTCTCCTCCGAACATGCCGCCAATGTCCTGATGGGGTTGGCCGCCCATGCTTTGCTGGCCGCCTGGCGTCCCCTGCTGGCTGACGAAGTTATCCAACTGGGAGGCCATTGGTCCGGGCAGCTTCTGCTTCAAGAAGCCTATAACGACCTGGACGGTCTGCTGCGCCTGCTGCTGTGAGATGCCGACCCGCTGGGTGATCTGGTTAATCAGTTCATTCATTGGTGGTGTTTTCCCTTTCTACAGAGCGCAAAGGCTCTTTGCTCGACTGCGCCTGACGAAGCCGTGAAGGCGCACGCCCGAGAAGGCGGCAAGTTCTATGCCATCGTTGTGAAAACCTGGGCAATGGACAGGCGGGCGCGTCGTCAGCTCACGGCTGCTGTGCCGCTCTCCGGGGGAGGGCGTTCCGGCCTGGGCTGCTCTCTGGCCTGCTGCGCGGCTCGTTCGAGCGCGAGATCGTGCCTGGTGTCCAGGTAGTAGTAGATGGCGAAAAAGGCGGCGAGCAGCATCTGCGGGCTTGCCAGCAGCGCCCACCAGTTGACGACGAAAAAGAACCCGATGCCCGCGATGATCAGCAGAATCGCGCCAAGCGGGAGGCTGACTCTGAACAAGACGAAACACGCCCCCATAAAGCCCAGGATGGCACAGCCCAGGCCGAGCCAGCCATGCGAAGCGTCGGGGTGAAGACCTACGAGATCCTGGAACCGCGTGGAGATGGAGTAGAAGGTGTTGATCCCCAGGGCTGCTGCTGCGCCAATCACACCAAGCGCCCAGACGATGAGACGGTAGACGAGTTGCATCACTATGCTCCTTGCCAGGGTACGTGTGAGCGTCTCTCCGCTTCTCGCTATGTGGGCGCGGCAAGTTATAGGCCAGCATCGCCCAGGGCTTGCGCACCCTTCATATGCCATGCATCCTACCCCCTTGCCCGCTCCTGGCGGCGCTGGCGCATGATCTCGAAGGCGATGATTGACGTGGCGGCGGCGGCGCCCAGGGAGTGCGCATCGGTTCGCGTATAGGGGATGGAGAGATGCAGGTCTGCGCGCTCCACAAATGAACGGGTGATGCCGCGTTTTTCCCCACCGATCAGTAAGAAGAGCGGGACCGAAAGGTCGGCAGTATAGAGAGACGCCGCGTTGTTATGATGGGTAGCGCAGGCGATGAGCAGGCCGCGTTGGCGGAAAAAGGCGGCGGCTTCGTGCGGCGTCCTGGCAAGGGCGGTAGGGATAAGTTCTGAGGCTCCAGCCGACGCCCTGGCGACGATTCCCGCCGAAGTCCAGTTGCGCGGGCGCACGACCAGCCCATCAGCGCCCGCCGCGTACAAGGACCGGATGGCTGCCCCGAAGTTAAACGGGTCTTCCACACCATCCACCATGACGATGAACGGCGCGCCCTGCTTCCCCAATAATTCCTCCAGCGCGAGCATTCTTCTTGGCCCGGCCAGGGCAATGATACCTCCGTGACTCCTGCCGGTGGCATACGCCTCAATCCTATCGTTGCCAACCAGTTGTATCTTGACTCCGGCGGCTCTGGCGAGCGATGCCAGCGACTGGAGCGCCTCGTCGGCCACGTTTCTTTGCGCGTAGATGATCTGAATGGGGCGATTGCCCGACCTGAGCGCGGCGCTGACCGAGATATGTCCTTCGAGGATTACCTGCTCTCCCATATGTCTCCATCCTTCGCTGTTCTCAAATGGAGTACTCGCGGACACGAAGAGGCCGTCTGGTGCGCCAGACAGCCTCGCGGTGTCAGAGAAGAGGGATGGGAACAGGTAAAAAAAAGCCGTGAGCGTCTGGCCTCCTTACGGCCATCTTTGCCCACGGCTGATCTTCTTACTCTCGCATCTGCGATGTCTTAGCTTGAGGAAGCCCTCCTGAAAATGGGCAGAGTATGGCCCTGGTGATCAGGAGCAATTTTCCCAAGCTTCTGCGCGCAAAAGCGGCAGCTTTGCTGAAGCCGCTCGACAAGGGCGCTCGCCATACTCACAGACATCGTTGCTTTCCTCGATGGGTAGTTGTTTATCGCCCTCCAACTCTACCATGCCGCTGCGGCGCGTGTCAAGGCTAGCCGAAGAGGTACTTGAAGAACTTTTCGCCCACCTTTTGTTCTTCGACTTCCAGGTTATTCGCTTCTTCGCGGGCGAACTTCACCGCTTCTTGCAGCCGCTCCACGCGCTCCAGCAGTTCGTTGACGCGCTGAGCGGGCAGCGCGCCGGAAAACTTGACGGTGCGCCAGAAGCCGACGGTCACGTCCTCATAATACACTTCGACCTGGGCCGGATGCTTTTCGGTGGCTTCGGCCTTCACATGGTTGCGCGGCACCTTTTTGGTGCGCAGCGTCTGCACCGGCTCGGTGGCCCAGCAGTCGGCGGAAGCGTCGAACGTCCACGACTCGGCAGCATCCAGTACGGGCAGCTTCTTGATGAAGGTATGCAGATCGGTCAATTGCTTTTCCAGAAAGAGCAGATAGGTGGCCGGAACCTGGCTTATCAAGGTCTGCCCATCAACGACCACATCCGCTTTGGCCTTGCAGTTGGCCCAGTCTTTGGTGGCGGTGGCGTCAAAGAGTTTGGTCATCACGTCCACCGTCTGGCGGATGATGTCCTGGGCTTTCACCTGCACTTTGGTGGATTCGGGCGGAAGCTGCTCACCTTCCTCATCTTTTGGCCTATAGGTTCGTGAGATGCCCGACAGCAGCGTCTGCTTTTGCAACTGGTGGTGCGCTTCGGTCAGGTCTTGAAATGACCGGCTCTTGATGCCCTTTTCAACGGCGATAATCTGATTCAGTTTGGGAGCCATAGGTGAACGACCCTCACTTCTATGAAAAGAACTTATTCGCTATAGCCTGGTGGCGGCGTGAAACCGCCGAAGGCTTTTTCCAGCAGCGCGGCAAAGGCGATGGGCGTGCGGTCTTCCAGATAGGGGCCGATAGCCTGCAAGCCAATGGGCAGGCCGCCTCTGGTGCGCCCGCAGGGAAAAGCCGTCGCAGGATGCCCGATGAGCGTTGCCACGCCTGGATAGACCTGCATGCGCTGGTAGGAGACCGTTTCCCCGTTGATCGTCAGCGTGCGCGCCGGGAACGAGAGGTCGGGATCAACGTGCGCGAAGGCGGGCGTGATCGTCACGGGTGTCAGCAGCACGTCCCAGTCGCGGAAGAAGGCGCGGAACTGGGCGCGCTCGCGCTCGCGGCGTTGCAGCAGGCGCAGGAACTGCGGCGTGGTGGCCGTCAGGCCGAGAAGCTGCGCCTGGGCGAACGGGTCCGCCGAGCGTTCCAGCCCCGCCGCGATCTGCGGGCGCGCCTCATCGGGTACGTCGGAGAAGATATACAGGCTCAGCAGCGCGGCATAGGTTTCTTCGTGCTTGCGCAGATCGTAGCCCTCCGGCTGCGCCTCGCCAACCTTTGCGCCCAGACGGCTGAGCCGCGAGACCAGGTCATCCAGCGCCGCGCCGATCTCCCCATCCACCGGCAACCAGTCGGCGCGCGGCAAGACAGCCACGCGAAAATCGGCCAGCGAGGTATGCCGCGCCGGGGGCAGTTCCAGCCGCCAGGCTACATCCTCGCCGATGACGGGGCCAGCAATCACATCGAGCGCCAGTTCCAGGTCGGCGGCGCTGCGCGCCAGCGGCCCCTGCACCGCCATTACCAGCGCCGGATTCGGAATGGGCGAGCCGGGGATATGCCCATTGCGCGGGACGGCGCTGTCGCTGGGCCGGTGGCCGTAGAGGCCGCAGAAGGCAGCAGGCACGCGAATGGAGCCGCCGATGTCGCTGCCAAACTCCAGTGGGGTCAGGCCAGCGGCCAGGGCCGCCGCGCCGCCGCCAGTGCTGCCGCCGGGGCTGCGGCTCAAGTCCCAGGGGTTATTGGTGCGCCCAAAGATGGGATTGTTCGCCTGCCAGTCGCCCGCATAGGGTGGCACGTTGGTCTTGCCGATCAGCACCGCGCCAGCGTCCAGCACGCGCCGGGCTACCGGCCCGCTCTCTTTGGAGACGTTTTCGGCAAACTCCCGCGCGCCCGCTGTGGTGCGCAGGCCCGCGACCTCGATACAGTCTTTGATGGTCAGCGGCAGCCCATGCAGCGGCCCCAGCCACTGCCCGCGCTCGTAGGCTGCGTCGGCCTGGGCCGCCTGCCGCCGCGCCTGCTCCTCGTTGGGGATGACGATGGCGTTGAGCGTCGGATTGTGGCGCGCGATGCGCGTCAGGTGCTGCTCCAGCAGTTCTGTCGCGGAAATCTGGCGCACTTCCAGCGCGTCAAGCATGGCCCGCGCAGAGGCAAAGGGGTCAAGCTGTGCTGTGTGATGAGGCATCGGTGTCTTGTTCCTCTCTTCTGATGCGCGTCGGCGCGCTTACAGACCAGGCATGCGCGCCAGGCTATTATAGCACAGTGGGGCTGGCGGCACACCAGTTCTCCCAAACATGAGGTGTTGGCAAGCGAGAGGTGTTACTAGTACCGCCGCCATCCTGGCGGCTGGGGGGCTGCGGGGGTGTGGTACCTGTAGCGCCGCCTTCCAGGCGGCTCAACGCTGGCCTGCTGGTCCGGTGGCCTGGAGGGCGAACGCGCGCCCTGGCGAATCGCTAGCCGCCAGGATGGCGGCGCTACAAGTGACGCCCGAAAACCCTCAGAGAAGATTTCTCTCCCTATGCCGTATATTAGGTGTAGTCTATGGTAGAGTTGTCAATGGCATGGAGGACACCATGAAGCCTGATGAAGATCAAGAAGCAACGCTTCCGCCCGAAGAAGAACCGGCTGGCTCTGCTTCGGGAATCCCTGCGCCTGATGAAGATCAAGAAGCGACGCTTCCATCCGAAGAAGCCGCCGCGTCTGGCTCTGCTTCCGACAGCCCATCTGCGCCGCTGACGGCGAGGCGGTTCCGGGGTCCATCGCGCCGCCTCTTTTCCTGGGGGGGTGCGATTGCCGCTGTACTGGTGGTGGCGTTGATTACGACGACGCTGATTATCAGCCATCAATCTCCTGCTGGCCCGGTGGTCCAGAGGCATGCGACCCCGACGCCGACCCCCAGGCCGCTGCCTGTGCTGAGCGTCTATGGGTTCACCCGGCAGGTCAGCCCCCCGCCAGGCGGTTTTGAGCTTGATGGGCCGCCCATACAGGGATTCGCCAGCGCGCCCAGGCCACAGTACAAGGGCAGGGTCTTTGCGCTCAACGCGGCAGACGGAACGGTGCGCTGGCAATATACGATTCCAGACGGCGCTGGAACGTCGCAGGTGGTGGCGGATACGGTGTTCTATGTTGGCGCAAGCGATGGCAATATCTTTGCGTTTGATACGAGGGATGGCACGCTGCTCTGGGTCGTCAAGCTGCTTCAATACTCTACGGTTGAGCAGGTGGCGGATGGTATTGTCTATGCTTCGTCTACGGGCAAGTCAGCGCAGGGTTTTTACGCGCTGGATGCCAGGAGCGGCAAGCAGCTCTGGCAGTTTACGAAGAAAGCCAGCTTTGATCTGGTCGCGGATGGCGCCGTCTATCTCAGTTCTGGCGGCTTCGACTTCGGCTTTGCGCCCTTTCCTGGCACGATTCCGGCGCTGGCCGCCAATGTGAGCGCGCGCGGCGAAGCCGCGTCGTCGCCCGGAACGGTCTACGCGCTGGACGCCAGGACTGGCGCGGAACGCTGGCATTTCCAGCATCAGGGCAGCCTTTCGGCCTGGCGCGTGGGCGACGGCCAGGTCTATGTGACCGGATACCAGATACCGAACTCCACAAGCGTTTTCATCGTCTCTCAAAACTTTACCCTGTATGTTCTGGATGCCAGCACCGGCAAGCTGCACTGGTTCTATCCCAAGAAGCCTTCGAGCAAGTTATCGCCGGTAGGGGTGGAGAACGGCCTGGTGTATCTGTTCTCCAACAATGAACTCGTCCCTTTCACCAGCCCGCAGCAAGTGTCAAGCCCCGATACCCTCTCTGCTTTGAGCGCCAGCGATGGCTCAGTCAAGTGGCATACACAGATACAAGCCGGGCCGATTCGGCTGCCCATTGGGGAGAAAATTAGTATCTCCCTGGGCGGGGATGCTGCCGCGCTCAGCGGCGGGGTAATCTATGTGGGCAACTTTATTGATCCCTTCGCCGCGTACAACGCCAGCACTGGCGCGCGCCTCTGGAGGAATACAGAGCTACAGAACCCCAGTCTCCAGATGGCGGCGGATGGGGTGGTTTATGTGGGTGAGCAAGTCTCGGTGAAGCGGGTGGGCCTGTACGCGCTGAAAGCCAGTACCGGCAAGGCGCTGTGGAAGTCACTTGGTAAGCGGCTCTCTATAGATGGGGTTGTGAATGGCGTGGTCTATGTCAGTTCAGATGATGTAGGGCCGCCCGTCACGCCCAGGTCGAACGACAACGTTGTCTCTGCCCGCGACGCCAGCACTGGCGCGGTGCGCTGGACGTACACGCTGGGGAAGGAGACGGCGACTATTCTCGTTCGGTAAATGGGTGTTCTCCCTGTAGCGCCGCCTTCCAGGCGGCCAGCCACTTGTAGCGCCGCCTTCCAGGCGGCTCAACGTTGGCCCGCCGCTACGCTGGCCTGGCGGGCGCACGCTCGCCCTGGCGAATCGCTAGCCGCCTGGAAGGCGGCGCTACCAGTGGGTACCGCTACAGGCGGGTTTGCGTACTCCGTGAAAAGTATAAAGAATATGAACCGCCGGTTTGCACATCGCCCCGAAGCGAGTTTCGGCCAGATCCAAATAGGCGTACCGCTCGTTGTAAGTAGCAGAGTATCTTTGCGGAGAGCGCAGGGCGGCGCTCCCAAAGGGGGATATGTATGAGCGCAAAAGCCGTTGACCGCTGGCTGAATCAGGGTCTGCAACTCCTGGCGGATGAACGCTATGAGGAAGCGTTGGATGTCTTCGAGCGGGCGCTGAAGGAGACGCCCGATCACTATGAACTCTGGACGGGCAAAGGCGTGGCCCTCGCCAATCTCCAACGGCCTGAAGAGGCGCTGGCGGCGTATGATCGCGCGCTGGCCCTGGATGACAACTTTGTGTTTGCCTGGAACAGCAAAAGCCAGGCGCTGGTGGAGATGGGGCGCTTTGCTGAAGCCCTTGATTGTTCGGAGCGCGCGCTGGCCCTGGACACCGAGTTTGCGATTGCCTGGAACAACAAGGGCAGCGCCTTGATGGGGCTGCAACGCTACGACGAGGCGCTGGCGGCGTTCGAGCGGGCGCTGGCGCTCGACCCGGAGCTGGCGCTGTGTTGGAGTAACAAGGGCATGGCGCTGGAGCAGCTTCAGCGTTACGAGGAGGCGTTGGAAGCTTGCGAACGTGCGCTGGCGCTGGACGGGTCTCACCGCCTGGCCTGGCGTCATACCATTGATATGCTGCTCGTCCTTCAGCGTTACGAGGAGGCGTTGGAAGCCTGCGAGCGGGCGCTGGCGCTGAATCCGCCGCTGACCTTTGCCCCTGGTCGCAAAGCGATAGCGTTGTGGGGCTTGCAGCGCGCTGAGGAGGCGCTGGCCGCCGCTGAGCGCGCCTGTGAACAGGAGCCAGCCGATGTAAACGGTTGGCTTGCCAGGGCATTTGCGCTTACGAAGCTGCAACGCCCTGAAGAGGCGCTGGCCGCCTATGAGCAGAGCTTGCAACTGGTTCCCACGCTGCCTGAAGGTCACGCGGGCCAGGGGATTACCCTGCTGGCGCTGGACCGCCCCGAAGAGGCGCTGGCCGCCGCTGAAGAGGCGCTGCGCCTGGATCCCATGAAGGCGGGCGGCTATACGGTGAAAGGTCTGGCCCTGGTTGCGCTGGATCGTTACGAGGAGGCGCTGGCCGTCTGCGAGCAGGCGATTACCTATGACGCGGCTGGCGGCGACGCCTGGCGCGGGAAGGGTGACGCGCTGAAGGGGCTGGCGCGCCCTGAAGAGGCGCTGGCCGCTTACGAGCAGGCGCTGGCGCTCAGGCCGGATGATAAGCTGGCGTATTTCAAGCAGGGCGAGACGCTGGCGAGTCTGGCGCGCTACGAAGAGGCGCTGGCCGCCTACGAGCAGGCGATTCAGTGCGACCCTGCCTGGGGCATAGTCTGGCTGGAAAAAGGCAATGCGCTCCAGGCGCTGGGGCGCGCGGCTGAGGCCGACCAGGCGTACCAGAAAGTGACGGACCTGCTGGGCGTCTGGGAGTCATAGCGGCTCGACAACAGCGCCGGACGCTGCTTATGGGCGCTCGGCCTGGATGATGATGCCAGGCTGCAAACCGCCCCATATGCGGCGCACGCTGGTAATCCGAAAGCCAGCCTCGGCTACCGCCTTCGCGGTATCGCGGTTCCAGTGGCAGCCGCCAGACAAAAGCTTCGTGAACGGCGTCAGCATATCCTGAACGCGCGCGGTCACGGCCCCTTCGGCGCGTACATGCTCCATAAGCAGCAGCGCGCCGCCTGGCTTGAGGACGCGCTTGATTTCGGCGAGGCTGCGCTGCGGGTCGCTGACAGAGCAAAAGACCAGCGTTGCCAGGGCGCTGTCGAAGGTTTCATCGGCAAAGGGCAACGCTTCGGCGGGGGCTTGGGTCAGGGTGATGGGGACAGGCGCGCGCTGGCGGCTCTGTTCCGCGTAGCGCAGCATCGTTGCGTCAGGCTCAATCGCTTCGACGCGCTCCACCTGCCCCGGCGGATACAGGGCAAAGTTCAGCCCGGACCCGACGCCGATCTCCAGCGTCACGCCCCGCGCCAGCCCGGCCACTTCACTGCGCATTGGCTCCAGGTATCGCCGCGCCGGACCTGTGCTGGCATACCAGCGAAAGAACCTGCTAAAGAACGGGTGATGAACCGAAGGGATTGTGTTATGATCGCTGGCGCGTGCTTCAGACATATCCAGCCTTCGCTTTCTCTATGGTGTGCTCGGACTCCTGGCGCCTCCATTGTCGCACAACGAGCTAAGGCTCTGAAACGGCCCTGACTTCCACCACACAGGAGGTGTTGGCGGGCGTGGCGTGTTACCTGTAGCGCCGCCTTCCAGGCGGCTGGACGCTGGCCTGCTGGTCCGCTGGCCTGGAGGGCGAACGCCACTTGTAGCGCCGCCTTCCAGGCGGCTCAACGTTGGCTCGCCGCTACGCTGGCCTGGCGGGCGAGCGTTCGCCCTGGCGCAGCGATGGCCGCCAGGAAGGGACGCGCGAGCGACCAACGGGAGCGAGAGTGCCGAGGCCCAGCCGAGGCAAGCGGCCCTTCCCGAAGGGGGCGGCGCTACAAGTAAAACGCTCCTCTTCACGCGGATTCGGTATTATACGACTTCTGCTCTTGTTGTCGCGGGCGAAAAGACTCCGCGAGGTCTCTCTTCCCTGCTTGACGGTTGCATGCTGCCCGGCTACAATAGCCAGGCAGACCCAGGCGCGCGAACGGAGGTGTCCTCGATGATCGGTCCAGAGGCAATCGTGAATCAGGTCTGGCAGGGGATCGTACCTGCCGACTGGAGGATCGTTCGCGGCAAGCGGCGCTCGGCCTTCGCTGCTGGCGTCAGTGCCGCCGCAGTGACATTTGCTGGTATGGCGCTGTTCACGATGCTGATCGGCGTATTTGCTTCTGGCCCAGGGAAGATTGCCGGGTATCCCGCGCTGATCGTTGTGGGAGTCGCTGTGGCGGCGCTCGCCTTGCTGGCGGGCATCGTTGTCACCGTGACCGCTGCCATCAGAAACGCCGGAGACCCGGACCCGCTGATTGTGCTGCTTTCCAACGGCTTTGTGGAATATGTGAGTCGGCACAAACCCATCATCGGCATTCTTTACGCTGAGCTTGCGACGGTCGATCTGAGGATACGCGGCCAGACGCAGACCTGGAGAAATCAGGCTGCCGGCCAGTATCAAAGCGCGGCTCGCAAGAAGGTCTGGCTCGATCTGCTCTATCACGACGGACAGAGGGAACGCTGGACGCCGCGAGCGAACTTTGGCCCGCGCCTCGCCATTTGCCAGGCGATCAGCAAGGCGCACGCGCTGTACGATGTCCTCTACGGGAGCGGGCGTTAGCCGACTTGCCAAAGAAGCGATAAGAGCGTATCATCTGCCCACCGCCGCCGCTGGAGTGGCTTCTTTTCGTATCGTCCTGCACAGCAACTATTCTACACAAGGAGACTTCTCATGGCACACGCGCAACTGACCGATTTCCGCATGCACTACCTGGAGCAGGGAACTGGTACGGAAACCATCGTCTTTGTACATGGCTTCATCAGTACCCACCGCTGGTGGCTGCCAACGCTGGAGCGGCTGTCTCCGCGCTTCCATGCTTACACACTTGATCTGCGCGCCTGCGGAGACTCCGAGCAGATCGAGACGGGCCATACGCTGGCGCAGTATGCCGATGACCTCCACGAGTTTGTGAAGCAGATGGGCTTGCAGCATTTTACGCTGGTGGGCCATTCGATGGGCGGCGGCGTTGCTATGCAGTATGCCACGCGGCATCAAGACCGACTGAAGGCGCTGGTGTTGGTCGATCCGCTCGCGCCCTTTGGCATGCAGTTTCCGGCAGACATTATCGCCATGATTAACGCCCAGCAAGGCAACCGCGAAGGGCTGCGCCCACTTGTGCTGGCCGCGTTCGCCACGCCGCCCACCAGCACGTACCTGGAGCAGCTTATAGACGACGCCGCCCGCTGGAATGAGGCCATCTATCTGGGCACAATGGATGACATGGCGCGCTTCAACGTTTCGGCGCGCCTGCCAGAGATCACTGTTCCCACCCTCGTTACCTGGGGCGACAAGGATACGGTGGTCCCCTTTGCCGGTGTCGCGGAGGTCTTTACCAACGTCCCTCGCTGCGCGCTGGAGGTCTGGCATGGGGTAGGCCATTCGGGGCCGATTGAGATTCCAGATCGCTTCGCGGGGCTGCTCACCGGGTTCATTGAAGAGGTCAATGCAGCCGCAGAGCAAGCGAGCGAGGCTTAATATCCGAGCAGTTCCTGAAGTTCTTTTTCGGATTGTTTGCTCAGGGGGACAAGCGTTTCCTGCTTGTCGTCCAATTGCAGGGTATAGCTGTTGCGGGTGTATTGGATGACGGACTTGATGTGTTGCAGGTTGACGAGATAGGCGCGGTGGGCCTTGAAGAAGCCACGACCAACCAGGCGGTTTTCCAGTTCCTGGAGCGTCAGGTTGGTCGTGGCTTCTTCATTGGCGGTGCGCAGGATCGTTTTGCCGTCGCGGCTGGTGGCATAGAGCAGATCGCCAGGGTCATAGAGGACGATGCGGTCATCTTTGCGGGCCGGTACTTTGTAGGGGATGAGGCGCTCAGGCGCGGCTGGTCCGTGTTCCGCTTCGATCTGGTAGCTGTTGGTGGCGCGCCCGCCTTCCAGTTCGACTATACGGGTGCAGCACTTTCCGGCCCAGGAGAGGTCTTCGTCGGTCAGGACCACCATCGCGCCATCGCTGGCTGCCTGGGTAATTAATCGGGCGAAGAGTGCCTGGGTATCCAGGTCCACGCGCAGCGTAGGCTGATCAAGCAGTAAGATGGCGGGTTGTGCCAGCAAGGCGCGCGCAAAGGCGAGGCGGCGCTGCGCGGGGGATGGGAGCTTGTTTGCCCTGGTCTTCATCTGGTCGCTCAGCCCAACCAGGGCCAGCGCCTCTCTGGCGCGGCTGCCTGGCAGGCCGTGTAACTGGCAGTAGGTTTCCAGATTGGTTTGCGCGGAAAGGCGCTCGTAGAGCAGGTCTTCCTCAAAGAGCAGGCCCATCCGCGCCCGCAGCGCCGGGGCGTGGTGAATATCCTGCCCATCGAAGATGACGCTGCCGCCGCTGGGGACGACGATGCCAGAGAGCAGGCGGATGAGCAGCGTTTTGCCACTGCCCACCGGGCCGATGACGCCCAGGACTTCGCCCGGCGCGACATCAAGCTGCTCGATAGAAAGCACAGTGCGTTGTTCGATGATCTTTTCCAGCCGCCGTACCTGCAACATTGCCGGAACCTCATATAGCATAGGGAGCCAGCGGTTTCAGCAGAACGTGAGTGTGCCTGCCATGCCAGGGGTATTGTAGCACAGGGCTACCCATCATATGGCTGTGTTTCCGCCGCGCCGTTCAGCCGCGATTTTGCTCCATTCGGCGCAGTGGCCGTTCAGTGACTCCCCGATTTGCGCCTCTTGACCCGCTCCTGGCTCCACTCAGCCGATTTTTGTAGAAAGCCGCTGTTTCCGATGTTAGAGTTGAGATGAGAACAACACAGGGCGCTCATCGTTCTGTGGAGCTTGAATAAAGAGAGGATGCTTATGGATACACCTGATGTGATGATCGAGGCCAACGACCTGCGCCGCAGCTTTGGCGCGAATGAGGCGGTAGCAGGCATCAGTTTCAGCGTCCGGCGCGGCGAAATCTTTGGGCTGCTCGGCCCCAACGGCGCGGGTAAGACAACGATGATTCGCCTGCTGACCGGGCAGATCGACCCTCACGGCGGCAGCGCCCGCGTGGCGGGCTGCGATGTCATCAAAGAGCGCGCCCGGTTGAAAGAGCGCATCGGCGTGGTTTTCGAGGAGCAGAATCTGTACGAGCGGCTGTCGGCGCGGCTCAACCTGGAGTTCGCCTGCTGGCTCTATGGCGTGCAGACCAATCGGGTAGACGAGGTGCTGAATCTGGTACACTTGCGCGATAGGGCCAGAGAGCCAGTGCGCACGTTTTCCAATGGCATGAAGCAGCGGCTGATGATTGCACGCGCACTGCTGCATCGGCCCCAGGTGCTGTTTCTGGATGAGCCGAGCCGGGGGCTGGACCCCATCTCGGCGCGCGAGGTGCGCGAGACGGTGGCGCAGCTTTGCCAGGAAGGGACAACGATTCTGCTGACGACGCATCTGATGGAAGAGGCCGATCAGCTTTGCCAGCAGGTGGCCTTCATCGTCAATGGGCGTCTGGTCGCCAACGACACGCCGCGCACGCTGAAGCTGACGCATGGGCAGCGCGCGCTGGTGGTGACGCTGGATGATGGGCAGCCGGGCGAGCGTGGGGGCGATTCGCTGAACGAGGTGACGCTGAGCATGGATAACCCCGCCGACCAGGCCCGGCTGGCGGGGTGGATGGCGGCGGGCCGGGTGCGGGCGGTGCATTCGCGCGAGGCGACGCTGGAGGAAGTTTTTATTGAAGTCGCGGGCGTGCGCCCGGCATAGTCCTGGTTCTCTAGAGGAGTACGTATCATGCGCCTACGAATCATTCGCGCCATTGCGCGCAAAGACGCGCTGGACCTGCTCTTGAATAAGCAAAGCCTGTTCACGCTGCTGTCACCCATCATGTTGGCCGTCCTGTTTCTGGTGTTTGGGATTTTGCTGGGCACCAGCACGACCGAGATTCTGGTCTATGACCCTGGCTATCAGCCAAACCGGGGCGTAGAGCAGGTATTGACCGGGGCTTTTTCCAATTCTCACATCACGCAGGCCAGTTCGGCGCAGCAGGTGGCCGATGCTTTTGGGGCCAACGGCGCTAAGAAGAAAGCGTCGTATGCGGTGGGATTGGTCGTGCCACCTGACTTTGAGGCCAGCCTGCGCGCAGAGCAGCGGCCCGCGCTGCACCTCTATCTCAACGGGGATGATATTAACAACCAGCAGAGCCAACTGTTGCAGAGCGCGCTTGCCAATTACAGCCGCGCGGTGGTCAGTCCAGCGCCAATTACCCTGAGCGCCAGCACGATCAATCCGCCCAGCACACATAGTATTGCCGACTTTCTGGTGGGGTTTTATGCGCTGGCGTCCCTGCTTTCTTCTTTCTTCGTTGGGATGGCTGTCGTGCCAGGATTGATCATTGAGGAGAAAGAGAAGAAGACGCTGCGCATGCTGATGGTCTCTCCGGCCTCCTGGGTGGACGTGATTTCGGCCAAGCTGCTGGTGGCGCTCGGCTATCAACTGCTGCTGTCGCTTATTGCGCTGGGGATTGCCAGGGGATTTATGGGGCAGATACCGCTGCTGCTGGTCTTTGTGCTGCTGGGTTCGCTCTTCAGCGTCGCGCTGGGCGCGCTGGCTGGCTGCATCTTCAAATCGCAAGGCGCGTTGGGCGGCTTCAGCGGCATTGCGATGATTCTCTTTATTGTACCCATTTTTTTCTCAGATCAGATCGAGTTGGTGGGGAACAATCTGGTATCACAGATGATCAAGGTCTTGCCAACCTACTGGCTGGGGGAGGGAATTGCAAGGGCGCTGCGGAGTCAGACCACGCTGGAAAGCATTCTGCTGGATGCTGGCATCGTGGTCGGCAGCACGCTGCTGATCTTCCTGCTGTCAGTCTGGGGGCTGCGCCGCCAGGCCAGCGTGGTCAGCACGATTTAATACCAGAGCGGCGCCGCCAGGGACGGCGGCGGTACAGGCAGAGGCTGAGGACTGTACTTGTAGCGCCGCCTTCCAGGCGGCAGGGGGGCTGCGGGGGCGTGGTACCTGTAGCGCCGCCATCCTGGCGGCCAGCCGTCCGCCAGGGCGAGCGTTCGCCCTCCAGGCCATCGTACCAGCGGCCAGCGGCCAGCCGCCTGGAGGGACGCACGAGCGACCAACGGGAGCGAGAGTGCGGAAACCCAGTTTCCGCAAGCGGCAGAGACGCGCGAGCGAGGCGCAGCCGAGCGAGCATGGCCGCGCCCAGCGCGGTCAAGCGGCTCTGGCGAAGCCCTTCCCGAAGGGGTGGCGGCGCTACAAGTGGCCCCCTGATAGGTGGTGGAACCGTACACGTGGCAGGCGGTCAGCCGCCAGGGGCGCTGCTAGGCCAGGTAGAGCCGCACGATAGATTCGGCGGCGCAGCCGGGCTTGGATTCGCCCTCAATCTCCACCGTCTGCTCGTAAATCAACTGGAGAATCTGCGGCGCGACTTCCTCGACGCTTTGCAGTTTGGAATGCAGGCGGATGCGCTTGCCCACGTGCACAGGCGCCGGAAAGCGCACGCGATTCAGCCCGTAGTTGACGCCCATGCGCAGCGGCAACTGCATCCGCACGCCTTCGCCGCCCTGCCCCAGCGAAACGATCAACGAGAGGGTGAAGAAGCCATGCGCGATGGTTCCGCCAAAAGGCGTTTGCGCAGCGCGCTCAGGGTCAACGTGGATAAATTGATGATCGCCGGTGGCGTCGGCAAAAGCGTTGACGCGCTCCTGTGTGACTTCGTACCAGGGGCCGAGGTTGACTTCCTGGCCGACCAGTGCTTTGAGTTCTTCGACTGTGCTGATAGCAGCGCCCATACCTCTGTACCTCTTTCCTGTACTGGTTCAACTGCCGCCGCAGAGCGTTTGCCCTGCCAGGCTTGTGCTTTACATCTGCGCGTATTGTAGCAAGTGGGGCGTTCGCTGGCAAACAGCCCGCTGGCGATTCATGTATTTTTACTTGTAGCGCCGCCTGGAAGGCGGCTCGACGTTGGACCGCCGGAACGTTCGCGCTGGAGGACGGACGTTGGCACTGGCGCAGCGGCTGGCCGCCGAGACGGCGGCGCTACGGGCGGCGGTACAAGTAAGTCTGATTCTAAGAGCGCCTCACACACCCTCCGCACGAGCAGGGGCGGGGGTGTAGCGCCGTCCTTCCAGGCGGCAGGGGCGGGGGTGTAGCGCCGTCCTTCCAGGCGGCAGGGGTGGGGCCAACCGTCGGTTTTGTGAGGCATTCCAAGGAGAAGCGAAGTTATGAATATGCGGATTCTTGATCTTCAACCCGATGATGAGCCGACCATTCGGCAGGTGGCGGCGCTGCTGGTGGCGGGATTTGCGACCCATGCGCCGGAAGCCTGGCCCACCCTGGAAGCGGCGCTGGAAGAGGTGCGCGAGTCGTTTGGCAAGGGGCGCATCAGCCGCGTCGCTGTTGATGCGCGCGGCGCGGCTATCGGCTGGATTGGCGGTATCAGCCGGTACAGGGGAAGGGTCTGGGAACTGCATCCTCTGGTAGTCGCGGGCGCGCTTCAGGGGCAGGGCATCGGGCGCGCCCTGGTGGCGGATTTTGAGACGCAGGTGCGGGCGCGCGGCGGGCTGACGATTACGCTGGGAACCGATGATGAGGCTGATCGAACGACGCTCTCCGGCGTCAACCTGTATCCGAACGTCTGGGAGCATATCGCGCGCATCCAGAATCCGGGCCATCATCCCTACGAGTTCTATCAAAAGCAGGGCTACGTGATCGTGGGTGTGGTACCCGATGCCGACGGCCTGGGCAAGCCAGATATTCTGATGGCGAAGTCGGTTGCCAGGCAGTAGCGTTATGCCTCAGCCTCTGGCGCTGGCTGCGGGAGAGGCGCGCTGTGGTCGGCGCGCTGATCGCCCATTTGCCGCTGGGCGCGCTCCAACAGCCCACGCATGGAGAGCAGAACGACGGCATAGACGAGCAGCGCGCCATTGTAGATGAAGCCGCCGGGATGCGCCGACGAGTAGGTCTGGAGCAGCCACTGGCAGATTACCAGAATAAAGAGGGCGAAGATTTCTAGCTCCAGCAGCATCCCCACCAGGCGCGCGCGGAACCTGATGCTGGCGCGCGCGACCAGCGGTGGATCGTCTGTCGGGCGCAGGGGAAGCTGCGCCAGGCGGCGCGTGAACCATTCCCCCAGCAGGCAGATCAGCAGCATCAGGCCAGGAAAGACCGCCAGGGTCCAGAGTTCCGCCTGGGTGAACTGCTGAAGGAAAAGCAGATCGAGGCCGCCAACCAGCGCGACATTGATCAACAGGAGCGCGCCAGGCAGCAGAGCGACCTGACGAACGCGGTACTCGGCCAGGCGAGGGGGCGCCTGCGCTGGCGCGGTTTGCCGGGCAGACGCCGCGCCAACCCTGGGCGCTCCGATGAGCAGGCCCAGGATGGCCCCGCAGCACATGCCAAAGGCATAGCCTTGCAGGAGCAGCGTCACCGCCTGGATGGTCGGCGGCGTGATCTGGCCGGACTGCGCGCTGGCGCTGAGCAGCGCCAGGACGACGAGCATTGCGCCAGCGGCGAACAGTATGCCCACGCCCATGCCGATGCGGCTCCAGGCAGTGATGCCCTGCCAACTGCGCAAGAGGGAGGCGGCGGGCGCGCTGACGCCCTGCCCAGGGGACAGGACGCCCCAGGCGACAAGTTCCTGGCGGAGCGGCGCTCGCGCGCTCTCGCTGAGGCGCTGTTGTCGCTGTTTGTTGATGCCCCCGACGATATACACCAGGCTTTGCCCGACGAGCAGCGCCAGGACGGCCAGCGTCAAGGGATCGCGGAATATGTGCTGCATAGGATGGGTCCGGCACGAGCTACGAGGAAGATTGCAGGTCTTTGCGCATCCAGACGAAGGTGGGATGGTCGTAGCCCGCGTGCTGCGCGTACTCGATGATCTGATAGCCCAGGCGCTGATAGAAGCGGATGTTTTCGGGAGCTTGCAGGCGCACCCCAAACTGGACGGCGGGCAGCCCAAGGATGCGCGCGTGGTCATCGGCCCAATGCATCAGCGCCGAGGCAATGCCCTGGCGGCGATAGGGGGGCGGGACGGCCACGCGCCCGACGTACAGATGGGCGCGCTGCGGATGGATGGACCAGCGCAGCGCGCCTGCTGGCTTGCCATCCACAAAGGCCAGGGTGACGCCGTGATCGGGCTGAAAGGCGCTTCCCACCAGAGTTTCCAGGGTCTCTTTGAGCGCGCCGCTGGGCGGGTCCAGCCGATCAAGAAACTGCTCGAAGGCAGCGCGGGTAATGGCAAGGATGGTCAGCGCGTCATCAACCGTCGCGGGGCGCAGGGTGATCTCCAGGTTGGTTGGTTCGCTGGTTTCCATTGGCTCCCTCCTCTCCCCCGTATTCTACCAGAGTGAGCGGCCCTGCGCCAGCGCAGCGTGTTACTTGTAGCGCCGCCATCTTGGCGGCCAACGCTGCGCCAGCGCGAGCGTGCGCCCTCCAGGCCAGCGGACCAGCAGGCCAACGTTGAGCCGCCAGGAGGGACGCGCGAGCGACCAACGGGAGCGGGAGGACGGGGCAACAGCCGAGGCCCTGCGCCAGCGCAGCGTGTTACTTGTAGCGCCGCCTTCCAGGCGGCCAACGCTGCGCCAGCGCGAGCGTGCGCCCTCCAGGCCAGCGGACCAGCAGGCCAACGTTGGCCGCCAAGATGGCGGCGCTACAAGTGGCGCCCATTGTAACCCTTGCAAGTACCACTTGACGAACACTTGCTTTAAGAGTACACTCTTTGGGGACAATCAGGCAGAGCGGGAACAATCAGGCATACCCAGGCCACCAGAGGAAGGGAGACTTGGTATGACTCATCTCGATGGTCAGCGAATGGGGAACTATCGGCTGGTCCGTTTGTTAGGGCAAGGCGGCTTTGCCCAGGTCTATCTAGGCGAACACTTATATGTCCCGCGCAGACAAGCTGCTATCAAAGTGCTGAGCGAACGATATAGTGATGTTGAGCTTGAACGCTTCTGTAACGAGGTCAGCACGATTTTCCACCTGGTTCACCCATTGATTGTGCGCGTGCTGGATTTTGGGGTCGAAGGGCGCACGCCCTTTCTGGTTATGGACTATGCTTCCAACGGGACGCTGCGTCAGCGCCACGTGGAAGGGACGCAAGCGCCGCTGGAGGCTATCTTGCGCTATGTGAAGCAGGTTGCCGAGGCATTGCAGTATGCCCACGAGGCCAGAGTCATTCATCGAGACATCAAGCCGGAGAACTTGCTGGTGGGGGATAGCCAGCAAATCTTGCTGAGTGATTTTGGTATCGCCGTCAGATCCCATCGTTCCGTCTCGCGGACACCACAGAGGATCAGCGGCACCGCGCGCTACATGGCTCCAGAACAGTGTGAGGGGAGAGCGTGCCAGGAGAGCGATCAATATTCGCTGGCGGTGGTGGTCTATGAATGGCTCAGCGGCGAACCGCCCTTTCCAGGGGATGATCCGTTCAGCGTCGCTCTCCAGCATATTCAGGCTCCACCGCCGCCTTTACGGGACAGGGTTCCGACGCTGGCTCCAGAGGTGGAGCGGGCCGTTCTGCGGGCGCTGGAGAAAAATCCGCACGCGCGCTTTCCCAGCGTGCAGGCGTTTGCTGCCGCGCTGGAAGAGGCTATCCTGCCGCCAAGGCTGCCTGCCGCAGTGCCAGCCCTGGCCGAACCTCCCCCACCAGATACCCCGCCTCCCGCCCCTCGACCGCTTACTCAACCGCCAGCTCAACTGCCGCCTCATCCAAGACCCCGGCGCGAAGGGTCCATCCTGGGGAAAGGCTCGCTGCGCTATTTCATGGGAGGCGCGCTGGTGATGCTGATCGGCATCGTTGCGCTGGCTCAGGGCGACCCGCTTGTCGGCGGGTTTGCGCTGCTCATCGGGTGTATCATCTGCATCGGCGCTTTCCTGGTTTCTTGAAAGCCCCGCTGCCGCGTGTACCGCCGTCCCTGGCGGCCAACGATTCGCCAGAGCGAGCGTCCGCCCTCCATTGCCACGTTCCAGCAGCCCAGCGTTGAGCCGCCTGGAAGGCGGCGCTACAAGTGACACATCTTGCCTGCCAACACCCCATGTGTATTGGAATTACTTTTGTCTACACCCCTTGACAGGTCGAATGAGAGACGGTATACTACTTTCATCGCTTCCCTGTGTTG